>CALJMC010000160.1 GCA_937982385.1 uncultured Rickettsiales bacterium
CAAAGCCTTTATCATTGACCATAAATACTTCTTTGACGCCTTGCTCCACCCCTTGTTGGTTTGCCAAAACATTCGGCAACAGCGAAATCGATTTCACATCGCAATGCTGCCAACGTAAATCTGGTACCGACACCACACGCACCCCCTCTTCAACATCTTTAGTGGAGGGTTGCTTAGCAGGAAACACTGCCATTGTCATTACAGGCTTCACCTCAGGGTTAGGGAATGGATGACCACGCTTGGCGACACCACGGGTAATTTGCACATAAATGCTACCATTTTTATAGGCATTCTTGCGGATAACCTCACGCATCAATAGTTTGAGCGCTGCATCTGTTATGGTGACGTTTATCTTCAGAATATCCAGCGAACGACGCAAACGCTCAATATGTTTCTGCTCATCCAAAAATCGATGATTAAAGAATACGATCACCTCATAGACACCATCAGACAGCTGATAACCCCTATCCCACATCGATATCATCGCATGTTGGGCAGGCACATAGCTACCATCGACATAACAAATTCTAGACATCGCATTTCCTTATCTTGATTCCAACATAAGGCATTATAACAACGAGGAAAGCGTATAGCAAATGGCTATGCGGGTTTACGCCATTCTTCAGCATGAGATACGACAGCGAGGGTTAAATCATCCTCAATCAGGATACCCGCCGTATGTTCATAAAGCCGACGCAGCAATGACTGACACATCAAGTCTGGCTCAACAACCCCACATTCACCATTTTCAACTGAGGTCCCCATTCGCTTCGCCTGCATTTTACTGCAATAATGCATCAGATCATCTTCATCGAAGAACTCACCTTGTGCATTATAGGACTCAATTAACGCGTCACTATACAATATCAAGGCATCCCCTTTCATAAAGGGCATTGTCTTGGTTTCATAGATTACATCGGGAAAGACGCCAAGTGGCAGACCTGAACCATCAATCATATGTACTGGCTCGCCAGACGCAGGCATACGCACAGGACTCGTGCTAGCCGCCGTGGCATAATGAATTTCTTCTGTGTCACTATCAATCACCGCATAGAACATCGTCGCAAAATTTCCACTTTGCAACAAACTATGTAACCGTTGATTAAGCTTGGTCAAATACGCTCCAGGATTCGCCTCGGGGAAAAATTCGGTGTTCAACATCGCATGTAGCCTAAACGTATTGAGCGCCGCCTTAATGCCATGCCCTGTAAAATCCACCAGATAGACCGCAAGCTGATGCTCATTCAACGCGGCACAGCTCCAAAAATCACCACTAAGCTCAGACGAACCTTCAAAATGCGCAGCAATGTGAAAGGGCAGATGCTTGCGAATATCTGTCAAATCACTCTCGGAGGGCAGCAACCCATATTGCATGGATTGGGCAGTGGCAAGCTCCAGTTCCATACGCTCATTATGCGCACGCAAGTTAGAGAGCAACGACTTATTCTGCAAATGAATGAGCGTGCGTGCAATCAACTCTGCCGCATTAATCGGCTTATGCACCACATCTGTTGCACCCACCGCAAAGGCATGTGCACGCCGCGCGGGATCATCAATACCTGTTTGAATAATGACGGGAGTAGAGGCAAACTCTTTATTATTGCGTAAATGTTTACAGAACTCATAACCATCCATCACAGGCATCATTAGATCAGAAATAATGAGGTCAGGTTGATAGCGCAGCGACATCTCCATACCCTCCTCGCCATTTTCGGCATGCAAAACATTATCAATGCCATGGTCTTGCAGCATATGCGTCACCACATCACGACTAAAGCGCGAGTCATCAATGACCAAAACACAAGCACTCAAATACTGAGAAGACATAGAGATTTCCTATACTAGGCTACGACGTTAAAAACTTCAGTCAACTTTGCGACATGGAGCATGCGTTCCACTTGCCCTTGCGGCGCGATAAGGGACACATCAGACACACTTCTTTCACGCAGCATCAACAGCATTCCCAGACCCGATGAATCAATGAATTCCAGCTCACTTAAAAAGATTTTCACTTCCTTCAACCCACTCGATGCCGCGGCATCGAGCACTTGCTGAAAATAATCATAATCGGAAAAAGTACATTTCCCAGACATAGTGACATTGAGTATCGTCCCCACCGTATTTATCGAACATTCCATAGAACTCGCTCCTATCGCAGCTTAAAAGTTAGCGAGACAATACTCTTTGCCGCACTGCTTTTGAACCACAATAACTTGGACAGTGTCGTGTTGGAACAATAGCCCGCGCATTGGAGACTTGCTCGATGGATAAATCAGGTGTAGAGTTTTCGCATAGTAGAGTGGTTCTCCTTTGAAACCATACACAACTTAAACCGCTAAGCCTTACAACTGTAAGGCCGCCGACCGTTCGGCGGATTAAAATTTGTAAGATTTTAATCTTAAACACTATATCTACAAGAGAGAGTTTATTATGCGTTCACTTTTTATTCTTCCCTGCCTACTTGCCGCAACAATGATGGCAGTGCCAGAAAGCGCCACATCTGCATCACCACTGAGCATGGTGCAAGTCAGCAGCGCTGCAGCAGATATTCCATTGGTGGTTATCCGCTTTAATCAACGAAACGTGCGCTATAGCAAACAACTCTATACTGCCATCTCACGCGCGGTTGAAATTAAGCCATCTGTAAGTTTTGAATTGGTGTCATATATTCCAGCCACTCACAATCAAGGACTGAATATGAAGCATCAACAACGTGCCGCATCAGAAGTGGCGGGTATTATGAAAACACTAACGAGCATGGGCATTCCTTCCAGCCGCATCAAACATTCCAAACAGCCTGATGGTGACATCAAATTCCACGAATCACATCTCTATGTCTACTAAATAGAGCCCTCTAAATTTAACACACAAAAAACGCCGCCTCTTATGCAGAGAGCGGCGTTTTTATTGTATTATCTTCAGGATCAGATCAACCCTGGCGCGCTTTGAAACGCGGATTCATTTTATTAATCACGTAAATACGACCTTTACGGCGTACAACACGGCAATTCTTATCGCGATTTTTTGCTGACTTGAGTGAACTCAATACTTTCATAGTCTTATCTCCTATATTTTAGGTTGTCTTTGTTACCGCCTCACCCACCATGAGTCAAGCAGAAACTTTTGTTTTTTACCTGCTGACCACTAGTAACCGGCAACTGATTACTTCTGTTATGCGGCGTCTTGCGCCAACGATAGGGACTTACCACCAATTCCCATATTGCTATCACACAGGCCCCAATATGCAAAAACCAATAGAAAGGATAGGCAAGCACAGCGTCAAGCATATACTTCCACCTCATTGTGCGAACTATCACCGCCGCCATCACCCATTGAATGGTAACCCCCACCAACAAGACTATAAAACAGCTCGTTATCAACCAATGGGGTAAGCTCACAGGCAATTCAAGCCCCATGATATAAGCGATGGACAGCCCCCATAAGAACGGCGAGGCTAGATACACCAATGACGCGCCACCAAGGAATGTTTGCAAGCCCCAAAATTTCCAAAACCCATAATGCTGTATCAACTCAGAAGGAGTACGCAAATACACCATCCATGTTTGCAGATAGCCTTTTATCCAACGTGAACGCTGCACCATCCACACACCAAGTGTAACGGGCGCCTCTTCCATCGTGTCCGAATTGAGCGGCAAGGTCTGGTATCCCTCAACTGCCAGACGAATCCCTAAATCAGCATCCTCTGTCACATTATAGGGATCCCAACTGCCTGCCTGTATCAAAGCATCGCGCGACAGATGATTACTCGTGCCCCCGAGCAAAATCGGAATACCGAGTACACTCAACCCCCTATGCATAAACTCAAACAACGCCGCATACTCAAGTGAAAATAGTTTAGTAAGTATATTCTCGGAGCGGTTATAATAGTTCAGTCGCGCCTGTACGCATGCCAAAGGGTGCGTGGTGTTAAACGACATCGCGCGGAACATCCCCACTGACTTTTTGAGCTGAGCAACATCCGGAATATCCTCTGCATCATAAACCACCACATATTCACCACGCGCAAAATGCATCGCAAAATTGCAAGCCTTCGGTTTGGTGCGCGGCAGAGAATACGGCACACGAATCATTTCAAACATCGCCTCTGGTTTGGCATGCTTAATGGCAGCGATAGTCTCATCATCATCCGCCTCAACAATGAGCTTAATATCCAATTTTGAGCGCGGATACTCCATTGCTCTGAGTGCACCAATAATTTGCGGCACTGTAGCTGCCTCCTGATACATCGGAATCAACAAGGTATAAATAGGGAGCTCTTTGTCAGAGTACGTCTCCGCCAGATGCGCGGCACTCTCGGGCGCTTTGTAAAAAAGGCTTGCGATAAAGAGAACAATCTTCAAGCCCAACGTTGCAATGTAAAACACATTCAGTGCCACGACTACCGTCACCAACGCAGTGTCCGCCCAAAGCAGTAATGAGGCAAGGATGGTGGCAAAGGCAATGGGTTTGGTCATGCGCGACGTCACCCGATAGCGCGCAGAACGCATCGGACGCTCCCGAAAGAGCTGTTCACGCGCGGCCTCATCCAACGTTGCGCCTAGCACACGTTTCACTGTCCATAGAATATCATAAGGTGACGTCAACATCAGAACAACCGACTGCCCATACTCCTTCTCTAAATCTTCCTTGAGTGCATGGGTAATAGCAATCGCGGCAATTAATAATGTACCACCCTCCAACGCGATAGGAAGATAACCACGTGTCACATAGTCATTGCTATAAGCCGCCGAAAGCAGCGAGGCATCAATCGGGTGGGTTATCAGGTCAAGATAGGGAACCTCATCACGCTCAGCCATCGCCTGTTGCATAGGTTGCGGGGCCATCGCACCTTGGTGCAGCAAAATCCTACCCAATGGCTGCTGCGTAGTTTCATGCTCGAGCAAAGCCGCATCTAATTGCAGCGCGCTAATCAACCCACGACGCAGGAGATAATCTCCCATCCGTTCAGGTTCACCCTTTAGAATCGGCGCCATATTGCGACTTTCCCTGTATAGCCCGCACCTGTTGCGCGTGTATAGAATGGTGCAGTGCCGCCAATCTGCAAACTATAAGCCTCTGTCATACGCCATAAGAGTGACAGACTCGCCTTCGCTTGTTTATAGTCATTCTGTCCTGCGACGTCCAAACGACTATTCCTGAGCTGGCCTGATGCGAGGGTCGTCCAATCCAATTCAGGCATCACCTCAACCTTCTCATGTACTTTAAATCCTGCAACCATATGCAACACCCATTGATTAGACGCACTACCAGCACGCTTACGATACGCTGCACTGCCTGATACATAATGACGACGTCCCCATAACGGAAAACGATAACCACCCTCCAAGCCAATCTCACCATCACCATCTACTCTGAAGTTAGCAATCGCACTATTCTGAGAATGTTGTTCAGGAAATGCATAAAGCAGGCGGCCCGACAACACACCATCCTCGAAGGTTTTAATAGGCAGGCGCGCGCCAATATCGAGCGACACAGTTCTAACATCATACTCACTATCACGAAATGCAGAACGCACCTGTGAGCGTTCAATCGCTGAAGAGGACAAAAGTGTAATCCACTCTCTCCAACCATGCTCAGAATAAAGCTGCGCTGACCATTTCTCAAACCGACCATTCGTAGGTTGTTTGTCGCCTAGGTGATCATACGAGTCATTCGTCGAAAAATAAGAGATATCATAAATATCAATCTTCTTGCCCTTCGGCTGCAACCAGCCCTCAGCTGAAGCGTGCAGCGGAACAATGAGCACACAAGCACTCGCACAAAAAAAGCGGAGCAGCATTTTTTTCCGCATATAAGAAAAACCTGTCATGACATACATCCATTTTGATGGATGCATTATAATCATAAATGACAACAGGATACAACCAAAAGATGCGGCAAAAAAGGACGGGAATGAGGCATCACATAGCTACTAAAAAACTGATGAATTCACGGAAGCACAAGGAGCAAGACGCGCTGAAACATCAGCCTACACCACACATGTAAGTTGTGAGCACCGCAAGGATGTTGAAATTTTTAAACGAAATGAATAAGAGCGAAAGTCTAATGTACGAGATTACTAATATCTTTTGCAGCCAAGGCCACCAGATTATCATCAACTGCTTTACGTGCATCATCAGACAACACACTGCGAGACGCTTCCATTGCCACTGCAACGAGATTTTGCTGAACAGATTCAATTGCGCGCTGCTCTTCTTTAGCAATGCGTTCTTCTGCTTGCTCAATACGTTTTTCAAGTGCGAGTTTAAGACTTTTTTTCGCATCTATTTGCATCGTAGCCACAGACTCTTTTGCATCAGATAGAATAGCTGCAGACTCTAGCTCGATTTCTTTATGTTTTTTCTGATAAGAAGCAAGCGTCGCTTGTGCTTCTTCACGCAAACGTGTGGCTTCGGACAATTCTTTCTCAATCGCTTCTGCGCGCCCATCAAGACCAGTGCCGAGCATGCGCCCAACAGGTTTCCATACCAAGGCAATGAATGAGAAAACCGCGACGCCAACCCAAAATGTAGAACTTCCTAAAAGTGATTCCATCAATCAGCCCCTACCATTTTGCTTTCGCGACTAGATCAGCCACTTTTTTATCTGCTGAAGAAGAGCCTGTCATCGCTTTAACAATAGCTTGCGCAACTGTCTCTGCTGTTGGCTTCAACTTCTTTTTTACATCTGCTGCGGCTTTTGCGATGGCTTTGTCAGCCTCGCCCATGCGCTCTGCCAATTCTGCATCAAGCTTCACATGCTCTTCATCACTCGACTGACGAATAGATGCTTCTGCATCCGCAATCATTTGCTGGCTGCGAGCAACACTCTCAGCATGCAAACGTTCGTAATCTGATTTCGACTCATCCGCCTCTTGCGCTAAACGCTCGGCTTGGTCAAGGTCATGCTCAATACGATGACGACGCTTTTCCAACACTTCATGAATACGCGGCAATACTGATTTTGCCATCAACAGATAGAGCAACACAAAACTCGCGACCAACCAAAAGAGCTGAGACGAAAATGTCTCGGCATCTAACTGTGGCAATGCCGCTTGCTCTGCATGCGAGGACACACCTACTTCAGTGTGCGCTGCATCCAGTGCCTTTTGAGCTTCAAGCTCTTCAGCGTAAAAATCTGTCTGATTAGCAGGACTCACCCCATCGACCGATTCTTCAACACGATTTTCTACAGCCTCTACAGCAGAACCAACAGTATCACCTGCTGTATCCACTGCGGACTCGATAGCCTCGCCCACAACATCACCTGTTATAGCGCCGGACTCTTCAATTTGTGTTGTAAAATCGGTCACGAGATACGTATCCTTTTATGTCAGATTTAGATAAGATTCATAAGTGCGATAACAATCGCAACAAGACCCATCAACTCAGCCATACCAGCACCAACGAATGCCCACACCATCATTTTCTTCTCGGTGCTTGGATTACGTGCGATACCGCTCAAAAATGCTGCGAAAATATGACCAATACCGATAGCGGCACCCATCATACCAAACGCCATTAAACCTGCTGCGATTACTTTTGCTGCTTCCATTTCCATTGTAATATTCCTTCTGTTAGTAAATTAATTGGTTTTTAATGTTAATCGTTAGTTCCTAGTGAGCGTGCAACACATCGCTTAAGTAAATACATGTGAGCACTGTAAAGATGTAGGCTTGAAGAAGCGCCACACCAAATTCAAATCCGCTGAGTATCACCATGAATGTGAACGGGAGGACGCTGACAAGAGCAACACTGCCGCTGGCTGCAATCAACGTAACCACAAATCCTGCAAAGACTTTAAGCATCACGTGACCTGCCACCATGTTAGCTGCCAAACGAATAGACAAACTAATTGGGCGCGCCAAGAATGACAATAACTCGATAGGCCACATAAGTATGGCGAGAGGAGCAGGCAAGCCTGGAGGGCTAAAACGCGTTACGAAAGCAATGAGACCATGCTTCTTAATAGCAATAATAGTTAAACCCGCAAAAATAACCGCCGCCATTGCAAACGTCACAATGATGTGGCTGGTAACTGTAAATGAACCTGGGAACAAACCAAACAGGTTAGAGAACAAAATAAACATAAAGAGTGTGAAGATGAATGGGAAATAGGCTTTGCCTTCATTTCCAACAGTCTCACGCACCGTAGAGGCAATAAACTGATAGGTCATCTCAACGAGTGACTGCCAACGTCCCGGTACTAATGCGCGACCGCGCATACCGAGTGTCATAAACAAATATACACCGACAACAGCAACTACCATCCAAAGCGATGCATTGGTGAAATCAATGTTATATCCCGCAATAGACGGGACAGGTACAAGTGTTTTAACTGCGAATTGATCGAGAGGACTATGACCGTCTGCCATGCTATGCATCTATTCTTTTAAAAGTTAGTAAAAACTGATGGTGTCCGTTTACGTAATTTCAGACGCTTTGTCCAGTATAAATAGATTTTTTTTAGCTACTACTTCTATTAAATGTCCGAACCATATTAACGAAGCCACCAAACATACCCAAAATCATTAAAATAACGAGCCAGAGTGGTGATGTATCAAACTGTTTATCGAGCCACCATCCAATACCAGTTCCAACGGCTACAGCACTCACAAAATCTGTAACCATACGCCCTGCAACACCACGCCCCTCAACATCCTTTGGGTCGAACTCTGCTTGCTGCTCGGCTCGTATGGCATTCACCTTCGCCTTCACCTCATCAGGTGAGAATGTTGGCTCATCTAAGTCACCAGACACTATTCAAGCCCAAGGCCATTAAGCTTTTCCTGAACCTTATCATAGAAAACCTCAGGATTCGCTGTACCTTCAATGCGCTCACCATTCACGAATATAGTGGGTGTCGATTTAATGTTCATGACGTTATTGGCATGCTGCGTACGTGCAAGCAATTCTTTCTCGCCCGCTTCATTCGCCATACATGCATCAAACGCCTCTTCACCGAAACCACCAAGTGCTGCGATTTTGCGCAAATTACCAACGAAGTCACCCGAGAACGCCCATTTATCTTGCTGTGCGAAAAGCACATCCGCAAAAGCATAATATTGTTCATCCGCCACGCAATCCATCAACAAAGCGCCACGAAATGCAGGTCCATTGAGTGGAAAGTTACGCAACACATATTTGGCCTTACCCGTATCGATAAATTTTTCTTTCAAGCCCGGCAACACTTTCGCATGGAATGTCGCGCAATGTGAACATGACAATGATGCATATTCAACAAGCGTGACTGGCGCATCAGCATCGCCCATCACTACATCACTCTCTTGCACTGTAAGCAGAGCATCAGGCGTAGTAGCTTGCACGACTTCAGTTTGCTTTTCAGCCACGGGGTTTTCAGCATGTAATTTTGTGCCAAAGCTAATAGCTCCGACAAGGCCAAGGGCGACCAAACCAATAATAACGACTGCTTGTTTCATGATATGTTTCCTTATTTAATAATAACGTAACTATGCGGCTTTTTTCTTAGCCTTTGTTGTATTATCACCCTTGCCAGCTTCAGCCTCGAGTGATTCCAAGGCAGCAACCGCCGCCATATTGATAATATCTGATACAGAGGCATGCATTTCAACAATTTGGACAGGCTTTTCAAACCCTGTAAGCACAGGGCCCAACATCGCCCCATCACCCAATTCATTGAGCAAGCTTGCTGAAATATTTGCGGAATGAAGTCCCGGCATCACCAAGACATTCGCCGAACCACTCAAACGACAGAACGGGTAAAGCGAACGCAAATCATCATTAAGGGCCACATCAGCACCCATCTCACCGTCATATTCAAAATCAACATCCATGCCATCAAGCACTTTAACGGCTTCTTGCATACGTTCAGATTTCTGACGCTTCGGGTTACCAAAGTCAGAGAATGCAAGCAATGCTGCACGCGGCTCTTGCCCAAACATACGCGCCAAACGTGCGGTACGAATTGCAATATCAGCCGTTTGCTCAGGTGTTGGCAATTCTTGAATCACTGTATCAGCAATGAAGATAGTACGTTTGCGATTGACGAACACAGACGCGCCAAACAGGAACTCGCCCTCTTTGACCTTCAAGACACGCTGCACATTTTCTAACGTACGGTTATAACTACGCGTCAGCCCAGTAATCATCGCATCACCATGTCCCATTTCCAACATGCACGACGCAAAGGTATTACGGTCACTCTTGACCATTCGCACAACATCGCGATAAAGGAATCCATCACGCTGCAAACGCTCATAAAGGAAATCAATATAGGCATCAACATGCGGTGAAATCGCTGCATTCACAATTTCCAAACCATCGCGATTGGTTACACCCATGTGATCCATCGCCGCTTCAACCTTAGACGTACGCCCCACCAAAATCGGTGAACCATAGCCTTGATCGCGCCAATGCACAGCGGCACGGATTGTCTTTTCTTCTTCACCCTCAGCAAAAATAATGCGGCGCGGATTATTCTTCACTTGGTTCAAAATACGCGTCATCGTATTCGCTGTTGGGTCCAAACGAGCCGTCAATTCACGCTCATACGCATCCCAATCTTCAATCGGCTTACGTGCCACGCCCGTTTCCACCGCAGCTTTCGCTACAGCCAAAGGTACTTTTGCAATCAAACGCGGGTCAAACGGCGTTGGAATAATATATTCCTGACCAAATTCCATGTTACGCCCAGCATAAGCAGACTTCACTTCTTCAGGCACTTCTTCACGTGCGAGTTCTGCCAATGCCTGTGCACAAGCAATCTTCATTTCTTCATTAATCGTTTTCGCACGCACATCCAGCGCACCACGGAAGATGTAAGGGAAGCCCATCACATTATTCACCTGATTGGGATAATCCGAACGCCCAGTTGCAATAATCGCATCTTTACGCACTTCCAACACTTCTTCAGGCATAATCTCAGGGATTGGGTTCGCCATCGCAAAAATAATCGGATTAGGCGCCATCACAGACACCATCTCTTTGCTCACTGCACCCGCAGCTGACAATCCAAGGAACACATCTGCGCCGGTCATCGCCTCAAGCAATGTGCGCTTATCCGTTTTCACGGCATGCTTAGATTTCCACTGGTTCATTGATTCAGTACGGCCTTCATAGACCACACCTGTACGGTCACAAAGGAACACATTCTCATGCGGCATACCCATGCGCTTCATCAATTCAAGACACGCGATCCCGGCAGAACCGGCACCATTGACCACCATCGTCATCTCTTCAATTTTCTTGCCAGAAACAAACGCCGCATTAATCAAACCCGCCGCACAGATAATCGCCGTACCGTGCTGGTCATCATGAAAAACTGGAATATCCATTAATTCTTTAAGGCGCTGCTCAATAATGAAACATTCTGGCGCACCAATATCTTCAAGATTAATCCCACCCCATGTTGGGCCAAGCAATTTCACGCAATTGACGAACTCATCGACATCCGTTGTGTCTACTTCAAGGTCAATCCCGTCAATATCCGCAAAGCGTTTGAACAAAATCGCCTTACCTTCCATCACAGGTTTCGATGCCAACGCACCCAAATTACCCAAACCAAGCACCGCAGTACCGTTTGAGATAACCGCCACAAAGTTGCCCTTCGCGGTATAATCATAGGCTAAATCTGGATTTTCAGCGATACGCAAACACGGCACAGCCACACCCGGAGAATATCCCAAAGACAAATCACGCGCTGTATTCAGTGGCTTTGTCGCTTGAATAGCCAGTTTACCTGGGACATCTTTTGTATGAAAATTAAGGGCTTCTTGGTCAGTAATGGGTGTATCAGAGGTCATGAATGGTGGCTCTCGCTAAAATGGTTGGAGTCGCTAGATGAACCTAGCAAAAAGATAATGGCGAACAATCCCAAAAAACCCAAGTAAAAGCAAGTAAAAAGGCGCATTACTTATGGTGCATTGCAGCAAAGCGTGCCGATTAGATTTAAGCAAATAATACAGTTTTAGAAACAGGACGCCCTACAACTTTTGCCGACTCCGGCATGAC
The DNA here is from genome assembly GCA_937982385.1 of uncultured Rickettsiales bacterium. Lineage (GTDB taxonomy): Bacteria > Pseudomonadota > Alphaproteobacteria > Rickettsiales > UBA998 > CALJMC01. The sequence goes on from CALJMC010000160.1 coordinate 11,991, forward strand.
GGCTTCGACAACCAAGTTCTCAGCAACAGCATCAAATGTTTTTTCAATCTTATCCATATATGCTGAATCAACTTTGAGAGTACACGTAACTCCACCATCAGACTCATCTAT
>CALJMC010000161.1 GCA_937982385.1 uncultured Rickettsiales bacterium
TGGCGGGTAAAGCGTTGGTGAAGCCAGAAGAAGAAGTACTCAAAGCAGTACGAGATAACGATAAGCTGATCAATAATTTTGATGAAGAGATTCAGCAAAAAGCAACTGAGACAATCGCACTGATGAACCCAATGGCGGTGGATTTGCGATTTGTAACCTCAGCCATAAGAATCTCCGTGGCGCTCGAGCGCGCGGGTGATATTACCAAGGGAATTACGAAGCGTATGGTGCGTCTAAAGGTTGATTTGCCTGATGATGCGCGCGATAAAATGCAAGAGATGATCCCTGTTGTGTTAGGTATGTATGATGAGGCTTTGGAGGCGGTGCGCACACGTTCAACCAAAAAAGCAACAGCCGTGTGGATGCGTGATGAAGAAGCCGATGATTTATGCACCGAAGTGTTTGCCGTGATGAAAAAGCACATGAAGGGCAGCCCTGAGGCGGCCCATCAGATGGTAGACATTATGATGGCAGCAAAGAATTTTGAGCGTTTGGCAGATTACGCCACCAACATCGCCAAAACCGTTCACTATGTTGAGACAGGCGACTACCCACGCAAAAAAGAAATTCTTTAGCACTTCGTATTTCTTTGTATAAATAAAGAAACCACCTAGAGGCTATACAAATCCAGAAAAATCGTTAGAATGATGTCCGAAAATAAAGGACGATTCAATGACGAAAAAAACACCTGTAATGCTGACTATTCTGGATGGTTGGGGCGCGCGCGAAGAGCAAAGCAATAATGCTATTGCACAAGCCAATACGCCACACTGGGATGCGTTGATGAGCAGCTGCCCTAATAGCTTGATTGATGCGTCTGAAATGGAAGTTGGTTTGCCTGTTGGGCAGATGGGGAACTCCGAAGTAGGACATATGAATATTGGTTCAGGGCGCGTGATGCTGCAGGATTTGCCGCGTATTGACTCTGCCATTGCTGAGGGTTCGCTTGCTAAAGAATCTGCCATTACCAAAACGATTGAAGTGCTCACACAAACAGGCGGTGCGATTCATCTGTTGGGTTTGCTGTCTGATGGTGGGGTGCATTCGCATCAAAATCATATTGCAGCGCTTGCGACTATTTTCTCAAATGCGGGAATAAAAGTCTGGGTGCATGCTTTCCTCGATGGGCGCGACACTCCGCCGCAAAGTGCTGAGGGTTATCTCGCGCAGTTTACGGAATCAGACAGTATAAAGCTCGCAACACTCAGCGGACGATTCTATGCGATGGACAGAGATAATCGTTGGGAGCGCGTTGCGTCCGCCTATCGTGCAATGACTGAAGCCGAGGGTGAACAGTCTTCTGACGCGATCTCAGCACTCAGATCAAGCTATGATCAGGATGTCTATGATGAGTTTGTGTTGCCCACTGTGCTCGGTGATTATGCTGGCATGAAAGATGGTGACGGACTGATGATGTGTAATTTCCGTGCAGACCGTGCGCGTGAAATACTACATGCATTGGTGGATGATGGGTTTGAGGGTTTTCAGCGTAAGAAGCCTGCATTTGCGCGTATTGTTGGGATGGTTGAATATTCCTCTGCGCTGAATAAATGGGTGGAAATGGTCTATCCTCCTGAGACTCCAAAAAATGTATTGGGTGAGGTGCTGGAAGCGGCGGGAAAAACACAACTTCATATTGCTGAGACCGAGAAATATGCCCATGTAACGTTCTTTTTCAATGGTGGGCGCGAGGAACCGTTTGAAGGTGAGCAGCGTATCCTGATTCCATCGCCTGACGTGAAAACCTATGACATGCAGCCGGAAATGTCTGCGCCAGAAGTGACGCATGCATTGGTTGATGCGATTGACTCTGGCGAGTATGATTTTATCGTGGTGAATTATGCGAACACCGACATGGTTGGGCATACGGGCCACTTGCCTGCCGCAATCAAGGCAGTAGAAGCGGTGGATAGTTGTATCGGACGCCTGAGAACTGCGATTGAAAAGGCAGGCGGCGCGATGATACTCACCGCTGATCATGGTAATGCAGAAATGATGGCGAATCATGAAACCGGTGGGCCGCATACCGCGCATACGCTTAATAAAGTGCCGATGGTACTCTATGCGCCAACTCATGATGCCGCGGCTGTGCGAGATGGTAAGTTAGCCGATTTAGCGCCAACAGTGTTGGAGTTGATGGGCATACAAAAACCAGACGAGATGACAGGGAAATCACTCATTGGCTAAGTTCATATTTTCTCTCATACCATCAATCGTAATAGCGATTACAGCGGTGTCAGTTGCGCAGTCGCAGTCGGCTGAGGATATGTCTGCGCTTGAGAAAAATAAATTGGACATAAAAGCATCAAAGTCTCGTAAGCAAGCATTAGGAAAAGATATTGCCGAGATGGAGCAAGAGCTTGCTGCGCTGAGTGTTGAGACGAGTGCGACCGCGCGTAAAATGCAAAATCTTGAAAAAGAAATTAGTGGCATTAAATCGCAGCTTCTAGGGTTGGAGGATGAAGAGCGTATCAAGCGCAGCGCGATTACTCTCAGGAATAAACAAGTCTCCACTTTTTTGGGTATTATGATGCGCATGAGCAAGGCGCCTGAGGAATCTGTTTTAGTGATGCCTTACGGCATTAAAGAAAAAGTGCAGGCCACCCGCGCTTTGGGAATGATTACGGGAAATATGCGTGAAGAAATCGAGGCACTTTCATTCGAACTGAAGCAGCTTGATGTGCTTCATAATACCATCGCACAAAAGCGAGAGGTCTTGGCAAAATCGCGAAAAACCTTAGAAAACCAACGTTTAGAACTCTCTAAACGTATTGGGAAGCGCAAAGCGTTAATGCAATCTCTGCATGGTGAAACCATCGAAGAGCAAAAACGTATTGCATCATTGGTGGAGCAGTCGAAGAGTTTGGAGTCACTGGTAGGTGCGTTGGAAAAAGCCCGTGTTACGGTATTCAATAAGCGTTTCTCGGATGTTGGAAAACCAGTATTAAAACCGGAGAAATTGCCAGCTCGCAAGAAAAATATGTCAATTTTTTCTGATGAGGAACGTAGCAAAATTCGCAATAAATCACGGTCATTTATAGATGCAAAAGGGCGCGTCGCGTTCCCTGTTATGGGCACGGTTCTGCGTGGATTTGGACATAAAAAGGGGACCAATGAT
>CALJMC010000162.1 GCA_937982385.1 uncultured Rickettsiales bacterium
TTTAGTAGATAACTTCATGGGGGCGTTCTCCAATTATGATAAATGTACAAATACAATGGGCGTTGCATGATAACGATTAAACTAGACAATGTGACGAGTAATATAGAACATATTACTTAAACTATACTTCAGCATAAGTATAACTCTATTTGCAATGGAAGCATATCATTTTTTCATCCAATTATGCATTTGTTGTGCTATTGTGGGGCGAATACCATAGCTAATTTCCATGGAGGAGCTTTTATGACCCCTGATATTATTAGCCTTATCGCCCTCACCCTCGGCGCCTCTTGGGCAAGTGGCATCAATCTTTATGCAGCCATCCTAACCCTAGGCATTATGCATATGACTGGCACCGCACATTTGCCGCCCGGGCTTGAAATTCTAGGCGACCCGCTCGTGCTAACTGCCGCGGGCATCATGTATGCCATTGAATTTTTTGCCGATAAAATCCCTGGTGTCGATAGTGCATGGGACACATTGCATACCTTCATCCGCATCCCTGCGGGCATTATGCTTGCTTATGGCGCCACGACTGAAATGGGTCCTGCCGTACAAGTTGCCGCCGCTATTATCGGTGGTGGCATGGCAACCGCATCCCACGCCACCAAAGCTGGCGGACGCGTTGTCATCAATTCCTCACCAGAGCCTTTCTCCAACTGGCTAGCCTCCATCACTGAGGATGTTGCCGTGGTTGGCGGATTATGGACTGCCATGAACTATCCTATCACTTTCATCATTCTATTGGTTCTCTTCCTCGCTTTCATGGTATGGATACTCCCCAAAATCTGGCGCGGCATTAAGCGTATCTTCCGTTTTTTCCTCACATCCTTCGGCAAAAAACCTAAGGAAGAAGAACTTCCGTCTTTACCTGAGCCCAAAACTATCCTAGACCCTGCAGGCAAAACAACGAACACTTTACGTGGTGAACCAAATGACAATCGATAATGCAATCTCAATTCGTGACCTTACAAAAACCTATCGCGACGGAAAAACCAATGAGGAAAAACATGCACTTAAATCTGTTTCCTTAGATATAAAACGAGGTTCTTTTTTCGGACTTCTGGGCTCTAATGGCGCAGGAAAATCCACCATGATTAATATTATAGCAGGGCTTGTCAACAAGACCAGTGGCGAGGTGCTCATCTCAGGGTACAACATCGAAAAGCAAATGCGCGCCGCGCGCACAGCCCTTGGAGTTGTTCCGCAAGAGCTGGTTCTCGACACCTTCTTCACTGTTCGTCAAGCACTTGAGATTCATGCCGGATATTATGGTGTCCCCAAAGCCAAACGCCGTACGAATGAACTCATTGCTGCGATGGGATTGACGGACAAAGCTGATGTCAATTCACGCCGTCTATCTGGTGGAATGCGACGCCGTCTCCTCATTGCCAAAGCATTGGTGCATCAACCTGACGTGCTGATTTTGGATGAACCCACTGCGGGCGTCGATGTTGATTTGCGTAATCACCTGTGGGATTACGTTAAAGAACTTAATAAAAAAGGCACCACTATCGTATTGACAACGCACTATTTAGAAGAGGCTGAAGAGCTCTGTGATGAGATTGCAATTATCAATCATGGTGAAATTATTTCACACACTTCTAAGCATGAACTCATGAGCTCATGCGATAGCAAACAGATTATCATACGTACGAGTGAGACCATTGACACCCTCCCCGCAACACTTGCTAAGAAGGGTTGGAAGCTTGACAGTTCAGGCGCGCTCTCCCTCACCTATCCACCTAGCAGCACCTCTATTATGCAATTGCTTGATGATGTAAAATCCGAGACACTCTCCATTGCCGACATCTCTACAACGGAAGCCAATCTAGAAGATATTTTCCTCGGACTGACCAAGGCATCTTAGTTTTAATCATTTGCCTCATACGCACTATTTAAGTAAAACCTTCACCATGGTCCCGTAGCTCAGTTGGATAGAGTACCAGATTCCGAATCTGGGGGTCACGCGTTCGAATCGCGTCGGGACCACCAATCATTTTAGCAAGTCATTTACGCAACCGCGTGACTTTAACGAAATTATTGTTATAATCTAAGGTGGTAGTGCATTCAACACCGAGGACAACAGTCCAGAATTCGGCGCAGTACAAAGCACAGGTCAATCGCGTCGGGTTCACCAACAAATTGTATTTTGGAGAAATATTATGCGTTTTGGAAGAAGATCAGCGGGCGGTTTGAAGGCACGCCTTATCATTGGATTATTATTCGCAGGCTTTGCCTTATTCTCATATTATTCCAATACGGAACTCAATGAGATTACCGGTGAAAAACAACGTATCGCACTGTCGGAAGACCAAGAAATTGCACTCGGACTCCAAGCCGCACCTTCTATGGCGGCGCAGCATGGCGGACTAGCGCAAGATGTCGCTAAACAAGCGCGTCTTGATGCTATTGGCACGCGCCTCATCACCCGCTCTGTCGCGCGCGAAGCAGACTGGCAATATGATTTTCATGTGCTGGCAGACACCCAAACCGTCAATGCCTTCGCTTTACCTGGGGGGCAGATGTTCATCACTCAAGCGCTGATGGATAAACTCCCCTCGGATGACCATATCGCCGCTGTGATGGCGCATGAAATTGTGCATGTCATTGCTCGCCACGGCGCGCAACGCATGGCAAAACAACAGCTCACCCAAGGCTTAACGGGTGCTGCAGTCATGGCGAGTGGCAGCCACGGCACAGGGCAGATGGCGGCGATGATTGGCAATATGGTCAATATGAAATATGGTCGTGGTGATGAAATCGAGTCGGACTCCCTCGGCGTGAAAATCATGCATCAAGCAGGCTATGACCCCACCGCCATGATTGGTGTTCAAGAAATCCTCGCACAAGCCGCTGGCGGTGAGCGCCCCCCCGAATTCTTCAGCACCCACCCCAACCCTGACAATCGTATTGAAAAGATTAAAGAGGCGATTGATGCGCTCTAGCGCTTACTAAAGAAAACCTTAACATCTTCTAAGGTAGTTTTGATGTTCTCTAACATTTGCATTTTGCTGTCGGCATCCTGTTCAAAGCCTGCTTCTGCCTCGCCACAGGCGGCGGCTAGCTGGGTGGCGCCAAGGTTTGCTGATGCGCCCTTCATGGTGTGGGTGGCTTTGCGCCAGTCATCATCATCTTCATCCTCTAGCGCCTCTTCCATCGCTGCGATGTTAATGTCTGCTTGCTCGAAGAACATCTCACATATCTCTTTTTCCTCGTCCGCGTTGCCATCGGTGAACATATGTAAATGCTCCAAATCCACTGGCGCATCTTGAGCGGGCGGATTCTCGGACACAGATACAGGCAGTACATCTGCTAGCGTATCAGCGTTCACGCCAATCTCTTGTGGCAGCCATTTTTTCAATATCGCGGTAAGCTTTGCGGTGGTGACAGGCTTGCTGAGATAATCATCCATCCCCGCTTTCAGGCATTTTTCACGATCCCCCACCATCGCATTGGCAGTGAGCGCAATCACTATCATGCGCGCATCACCCGCAGCCTTCTCGATTTCACGGAGTTTTGTGGTGGCTTGATAGCCATCCAAATCGGGCATTTGACAGTCCATCAACACAATATCATATGCATTTTCAGCCACTTTTTCGAGTGCTTCTATGCCGCTTTCTGCCAAGTCAATATCAACAAAACCAAGCTTCTTCAACACCTTGACCACAAACATACGATTGATAGGGTGGTCATCCACCGCGAGTATTTTGGCATTGGTTGGCAGGGATATATTCTCATCCTCAAGCTGTGTTGTCGCCTGATTAATCGGCACAGCGCCCTCTTTTGCCTCCATCAACGGAATGGTGAACCAGAAGGTTGACCCCTCACCTTCAACACTCTCCACGCCAATATTTCCGCCCATCATAGTTGACATTTGCTGGCAAATTGCCAAGCCTAGCCCTGTGCCGCCAAATTTGCGCGTAACAGAAGCATCCGCTTGCGCAAATTTCTCAAACACTTTTTGAAGCTTATCTTCTGGAATCCCAATCCCCGTATCCTTCACCGCGAAATGTAGATAATCCCGCTCATCAATTTCAACAGCTTTGGTGGTAATCGTAATGCCGCCTTTATCCGTAAATTTGAGCGAATTATTCACAAGATTACGAAGCACCTGCTGCACCTTGCCCAAATCCCCAATCACAACGTCTGGCACAGACTCATAAGACTCGTTTAATGTTAATCTTTTTTGTTCACATGCCACGCCAAAGAGCTGTATTAACTCATGAACTGCAATATTCACATCAAAGGGAACATGCTCGATCTCCAGTTCACCCGCTTCAATTTTCGAGATATCCAAAATGTCATTCACAATGCCCAAGAGCGACTGCCCCGACTTATAAATCGTCTCAGTATTTTCCTTTTGTTCCGCATCCAGCACACTGTCCAAAAGCAACTCACACAAGCCTAAAATACCATTCATCGGAGTGCGCAATTCATGGCTCATATTCGCGAGGAAGGCACTCTTCGTTTTACTCGCATGTTCCGCAGATGCCAGCGAAACCGCCAAGTCCGCCGCTGCCGCTTCTGCTTTCATGTTGGCACGCTTTAACTTCTTCATCACATCCGCGAGCTTTGCATCCGCTTCCTTGCGCGCGGTGATGTCACGCTCAATCGCTGCAAAATGCGTAATATCTCCAGCACTATCGCGAATAGGAACAATCGCAATATCCAACCAATATTCATCGCCCGCCTTGCCATAATTCACCAACTCGCCCCGAAATGGTACACCCGCCTCGAGGCAACGACGAATTTCATCCAATGTCTCGCGCGAGGTGTTCTCCCCCTGCAACATGCGCGGCGTATTGCCAATTGCTTCTTCCTTGCTATAGCCCGTGATGTCGCAAAATGCATCATTCACATAGACAATATAAGGCCCATCATCAATATCATCCGCTTTGGCAAGGATAATCCCGTCATTGGCATTGAGCACGATTTGCTCTAACAAGAATGCCTGCTCACGAAAGGCCTGCTGCTCACCACTTGCGATACTAGATGACGCTGAAAAACTGTCCGCCAGCTTGCCACACCCCTGCGAAAGGCCAGAAAAGAGACGATATAATCCACGATGAATGACTGTCATAACCATACCATTAAAAAAATGAACCCTCAATACAGATAGAATTATACCACCTATACGGGTTTATGTGACATTTTTGATAAAAAAATATTCCCATCACTGCATCTAAAAACTTACCGTTGCCAAAATGCTATTTATTTGTAAAATGATGACTCAACAACCCTAAACCAAGGATTTCTCACATGGAAATAAGCTTATTCGAACGTATTGGCGGCAAAGGTGCCGTACAAGCCACCGTTTTGAAACTCTATGATAAAATCCTTGATGATGACGTGCTCGCACCATTTTTTGACGATATTAGTATTGACGCACTTCGCAACTCACAGGCAGCCTTCGTAACCTATGCATTTGGCGGCCCCAACCATTATAATGGTAAGAACTTACGCAATGTGCATAAAAAATCTGTTGAAGATGGACTCAACGACACCCATTTTGATTTAGTCGCCACACATCTTCGAACATCCATGGAAGAACTCAACGTCCCCACCGACCTCATCGACGAAGCCATGGCAATTGTCGGCTCCACGCGTGATGATGTGTTGAATAAGTAATTGAAAAGATTATATATTTCAATCTATTAAACCAGCATCAACCAATTTCTCAAGCTTAAACTTTAATTCAGAAATTCTTTTACTTTCATTATCTGAGACTTTTTCACCAAGTGATTCGTAGTATTTTAATAATATTTGAGTAGTTAACAAATTTACCATTAGAGCATGATTAGGAAAACCCAACCTTATCACTTCAAAGTTTTTATGTTCACATTCTGCGCACAAGGACTCACCCTCCAATTGAGCTACACACCAATCTAAATATTCAAGCGTTTGGTTAAGCTCTATATCCAGTTCAGAAACAGACTTCTTCGTATTTATCGGCACAATTAGCTCTAGCTCCTCTCTTTCTTTGTCATTCTTCTGTTGTATCTTATTCCAAAACCCATCTAATGAATGTGATATTGCTTTGACTGGCTCCCATTCAAGAATGGCGCCTAAGAATTTCACTTTCTTTAAATTTGGAACAGATAAAGTCACAAGCACGACTGATGTAACTAACCAAGGCAACCACCCTGATTTATCTTGAAGAAAAGCATATGCAGAAATTACAAATGCAACGAAACCTATGAACCTTATCACTAGCCCCCCTACTTCGCCGCCACCACAGAAATCTCTACCAATATTTTCTCATTGGCGAGGTCGGCGATGACGCCTGTGCGCGAGGGCTTAGGGCTGTTTTTCAGCCATTCACCCCACTCTTTGTTGACTAACGGCAAATCAGCAGCATTTTTCACATATACAATGCAACTAAGCATCTTGTTTTTGTCGCTGCCTACTTCCGCCAAATGCTCATCAATGCGCGCCAATACCTGACGCGTTTGCTCAGACACATCCGCCTCATAGTCATTCGCCACCTGCCCACACAGATACACCGTATCATTATGCACCACAATACGACTTAGTTTTTCACCTTCTCTATAACGCTTAATCATTAGTATCTCCTTTAAGACTCTTAAACGCCGCAAGCGCATCATTACGCGAGCTGGCTAAATTCACAATAGGTTTAGGGTATGTCTCGCCCAATGTCACGCCTGCATATTCGAGCACATTGTCTGGCGCCTCCCACGGCACATAAAGATGCTTGTTTGGCAGTTTGGCGAGCTCCGGGCAATATTTTCGAATATAGTCTCCATCCCCGTCGAACTTAGCCGATTGCGTAAGAGGATTAAACACACGGAAATACGGTGCGGCATCTGCACCACAGCCTGCAATCCACTGCCAGCTTGCGCTATTGGCGGCTAAATCCGCATCGATCAACGTATCCCAAAACCAGCGCTCACCATGATGCCAGTGCAGCCTCAGGTTCTTCACCAAAAATGACCCCACAATCATCCGCACTCTATTATGCATGATGCCTGTTTGCCATAGCTCGCGCATACCCGCATCGACAATGGGATAGCCTGTCATGCCATGCTGCCATGCCTCAAGCATTTCGTCATCATCTGCCCACGGAAACTTATCAAACTTGGGCTGCAAGTTTTTGGTAGGGAGGTCAGGAAAGTGATAGAGCAAACTATGGGAAAACTCACGCCACCCCAGTTCGCTGCAAAAATGGTCGATATCATTGCTTTCACCACGCATTTTCGCGCCATACCACAACTGATTGGGCGACACCTCACCAAAATGAAGTGATTGTGACATACGCGAGGTGTGTGGCTTAGTCGGGAAATTGCGTCCTTCTTTATAGCCATTCAGTCCATTCTCAACAAATTCATTAAAGCGGGCATGTGCACCCTCTTCTCCCGCGATCCAATGTGGTTCCAGTTGCTTGTCCCACGGGATGGCGGGCAACAGATTTAACGCATCAATGCCGTTATGCTTAGCGTTAATTAATGATAATGATGGCGCAGGAACCGGCTCGCGCGGCGGCTCAGCATTGACGCACCCTCGACGAAAATAGGGTGTAAACACCTTATACGGCGTGCCATCACCCTTGAGTGCCTGCCAAGGCTCCCAAAGCAACGAACCATTATGACTCTCAACTTCTACATCCAAAGCCTCTTTAATATGCCTGTCACGAGCAATGCGCCACGGCTCATAGCATCGGTTCCAATGCACCGCCTTAACGCTGTGTTCATTAATGAGAATATTTAATATTTCCAGTGGATTGCCTGCATATACGGCAAGGTTTCCATCGAGCGATTCATTGAGAGAGTTAAGCGAATGATGCAGCCACCAGCGGCTCGCAGCACCCATTTTATGTGCACCGCTATTGGCATCATCCAATATATAAATCGGCAACACATCCCCCGCCTTCGCCGCAGCGATGAGCGATGGATTATCAGCAAGTCTGAGGTCTTGCCTGAACCAATGAATGATGATGTCTTTTCTCATGCATCAACCATAGCGGACACAGCACAAAAAGCGAATGACAAAATCGTAATGTTAATCTTAACATAACTGTAACATTCTTGTATCAAATGTCCTGTTATAAGAGCGCCAAGTCAATAACAAAAAATGGAATTACGATGACAACACTTTCAACTGACACTAAGCAATTCGAACAAGATTTAGCAAAACTCCTCTCATCAACTGTTGATGTAAGTTTACGTGATGGAGACCAAGCACTCTATGCCACTGCATGGAAAAAAGATGATTTAGTGGCAGTCGCCAAGCAATATGGAGTGCTAGCAGAAATGCTGGTGACTGAGTATGAGCAGGAACGCCCAATCATGGAAACATGGGGTGGCACCATTCCTGAAAGATCTGCAAATCTTCATGGTGAACATTGCTCAGCATTCGCAGAAGCTTATGCAGAAGTAATGCCGTATGTAACCCAGCGCGACCTCAACCGCGGCGCGGCAGGTTATGCCCTTACCACGCAACCTAAAGACATCCGTACAAAACTCGTGCAAGGCGCACTGGATGCAGGCATTGGAATCACACGTGTTTTTGATTGTATGGGTGACCCTGATAACATCAAACATACCGCCGATGCTGCAAATAAATATAAAAGCAAACATCCTGATGCACAAGTAGAAGTGGCTGTTTGCTATACGGGTGGTGAAACAGACAAAGAAATCCGCGTGCGTGATGTTCAAGACTATATTAATGAAGGAATTGATCTCGTAAAAAACTGCAAAGCAGACCGCCTAGCCTTCAAAGATTATGGTGGATTCGCACCACAAGAAGAAATGGTCGCTATTGTTAAAGGCTGGCGCGAAGAACTAGGCCCAGACTTCCCAATTACAGTTCACTCACATGGTGATCGTGCAGAAGAGTTAGCCGCATGTTTGGAAGCTGGTGGAGAAAATACGTTCGTCGATACCGCGATGGGCAAGCTTTCTGGCACGGCATCACACACCAATGTTATGGATTTAATCAAAGAAACATTGGGCAAAACATATGACCTAACTTCGCCTGATATTGCTGAGAGTCCCCTAGCACAACAGCTCGGGAAGATTGAGCAAACCATCAATCTCTATGCTGGACTCTATGAAAGCAAACGTGCTAACCCAAGCGATGCGGTTCAAAAAGCATTAAAAACTGGTTTAATTGCTGGTGGCGGCACCCAAGCAACACTTAATGCTGCAGAAGGTTTTTATAACGAATATAAGCGACTTGCTACAAAAGACGGTAACGAAACGCCTGCAACAAAAGATAAGTTTATCATATATGCAATGGAAGAATGCGCACCCCAATTATGGGAAGCAGCAGGACGTTTTGACACGGTAACACCAGGCACCAAAGCTATGGGCGATGCATCTTTTGTAATGGCTGCATACGCCCTAGCAGGAAAACCTGTTCAACTTAGCAAACTCCCTTTTGTTAAACAAATGCAGCCATATAAAGACATTGTTATGGGACGCCTAGGACATAATCGCGGCTTTGACAAAGGGATTGGCAACACAGCTATGCGCGACATGTTCTTGGTGGAGGATATGCTAAACACGTTAAAAGACTCTGACTTTCATGGAAAGAAAGGGTTGCGCGACACATTGTTACAAGCTGCCAACTTAAGTGAAGACATAATAGCACTCACGATGGATAAAGATGGAAACATTCGCGGCAATGAAGACCTTAATATGGCAAATCTAAAATCGACACTTACCAACGAACTTACTTTCGTTCCCGATGCACTTAAAGCAGAACTATTGACACACCTAGATATAGGCATGATTGATATGGCAGACGGAAAAGACATTCTCTCAGGGGCTAAAGCCTATGCTCAGGAGCGTTCCCGTGAGGGCATAGATGAAAAAACAGCACACTATGATTATCTGTGTTTAGGGGATGTTGATGCAAAAAGGTTAGCAATAAAACAGCAACAACCTGAAGAATTACATGCCGATAATTCACTGAAATTATGGTTTGATGCTAATGGCACATCTCCCAGCCATTTTTCTCGCAGTGCTCAAACGATTAAAAAGACGCTTATTCCCCAAAACACCGATGCTGCTGTAGCAAAATCTTTTTGGGAGCACATGGAAGAAAAGGCAAAAGATGCACGTGCCACATTCAAACCTTCCGAGGCATTGCCTTCATGGCAAGAGCATATGAGATCATCCGCTCGTGCACCTGCCTCTCCAGACAAAAAACCAGAAAAAGAGCATAAAGTAACTACACCATTGCGTCCATCTGAAGCTGCTCCAGTCACTTCTAAATTTAAAACAGGAGGCTGGGGTCATGCTGTAAGTGAGCTAGGCAACTCTAAACAACAAGATCGCGCATCATAAGCCTATTGACTCTTATGTGCAGGCAGCTTACATAATCAGCAGCAAAGCATGTATCACACATAAGGACTCAACTCATGGCAGATATTATCGGAATTAAAGGACGTGAAATTTTGGATTCACGCGGCAACCCTACGGTTGAGGTGGATGTGTTGTTGGAAGATGGTGCATTTGGTCGCGCGGCGGTTCCTTCTGGTGCATCAACGGGCGCACTAGAAGCGTTAGAGCTTCGTGATGGTGATAAAGATCGCTATCTTGGCAAGGGCGTGCAAAAAGCGGTTGGCAACATCAATGGTGAAATCACCGATGTGCTGCTCGGGCTTGATGCAGAAGATCAGCTTCATATTGATAACCTCATGATTTCACTCGATGGAACAGAGAATAAAGCGCGCTTGGGTGCTAATGCAATGCTCGGCGTCTCTATGGCAGTGGCACATGCTGCAGCGGAGAGTGCCGGCTTGCCGCTCTATCGCTATTTGGGTGGCGCACGCGCGCATGTCTTGCCTGTGCCGATGATGAACATCATCAATGGTGGTGAGCATGCCGATAACCCTATCGACATTCAAGAATTCATGGTGATGCCTGTGGCAGCGGAATCATCTGCTGAGAGCATCCGTATTGGCGCTGAGATTTTCCATGCACTCAAAAAGAAACTTTCAGATGCAGGACATAACACCAATGTGGGTGATGAAGGTGGATTCGCACCAAACATCGAAAGCTCCGATGCAGCACTCAGCTTTATTTGCCAAGCGGTCGAAGCGGCGGGCTTTAAAGTCGGTGATGAAGTGATGCTCGCGCTCGATTCAGCCTCTAGCGAATTCTACAACAAAGGTGTCTACAACCTCAAAGGCGAAGGCAAAAAGCTCGATGCTGAGGGTTTGATTACCTATTACGAAGACCTCGTTGCGAAATACCCTATCCTCTCTATTGAAGATGCAATGGCGGAAGATGACCATGCAGGCTGGGCAGAACTCACCTCACGCCTCGGCGACAAAATTCAGTTGGTCGGCGATGATTTGTTCGTGACGAACCCAAAAATTCTAGCAGATGGTATTGAAAAAGGCTTGGCGAATGCCATTTTGGTGAAGGTCAACCAAATCGGCACCTTGTCTGAAACCTTGCAAGCAGTCGAAATGGCACAGCGTGCGGGCTACAATGCCGTCTTATCCCATCGCTCAGGTGAGACCGAAGACACGACCATCGCGCATATTGCCGTCGCCACCAATTGCGGACAAATTAAAACAGGCTCCCTCTCCCGCTCGGACAGGCTGGCAAAATATAACGAACTTATCCGCATCGAAGAGTCTCTGGATTCAATGGCAGTGTACGCTGGGCGAAGTATCTTCAAATAAAACTTATCAAAAAGCCACAGCCACTTAAATATTAGCCATCCCAACATAATTTTTGCGGCTGAAGCTGGAAAAACAATTTGATTCATGGTTTTATAGTGCCCTGTAACACCAATATGTTAGAACATAGCCTTCATGATTCAACTGCGCCAGATTCGTTTTCTTCGCTCGTTCTTCTTTGCGCTAGCGTTTGTCTATGTGACGTTTCATACGTTGCACGGCGGACAGGGCGTCATCGCGCTGCTCAAAGAGAATCATAAAATGGAACAGCTCAACGAACAATTAGGCGAAACATCCATCAAGCGCGCCAAGCTGGAACGCCGCGTAAACCTTATGCGCCCCCAGTCTCTCGACAGAGATATGCTTGAAGAACAAGCCCATCGCCTACTCGGCATGAGTCAAAGCGGTGGAATCTTAGTCATTCCTGAATAATTTTTCATGTTTTAGACACACTTTTCGCTTGCACTAGTGCGGGTTTATCCCGATAATGCACCCTTCTGAAATCACTCATTTTTATGGTGCGCTGCACAATACCCTCAGCCCCAATCTTTATGGAGAAAACATGGCTTCTTCGGCTTCGAAAAAACAACAATCTCAGGAGACTAACGTGACCTACAAAACCCCTGAGAAGGCTGAACTTCTTGATATGTATCGTGAGATGCTGACCATACGTCGCTTTGAAGAAAAAGCAGGACAGCTCTACGGCATGGGCTTAATTGGCGGATTTTGTCACCTTTATATTGGGCAAGAGGCTGTTGTGGTGGGTATGCAGCATTGCATTACGCCAGATGACGCGCAAATCACCAGCTATCGTGACCACGCACATATGCTAACCTCAGGCATGGACCCTAAAGGCATCATGGCCGAGCTGACTGGTCGCGAAGGAGGCTATTCTAAAGGTAAAGGCGGCTCGATGCATATGTTCTCTACTGAGAAGAATTTCTACGGTGGGCATGGTATTGTGGGCGCGCAAGTGCCGATTGGCGCAGGCGTTGGTTTCGCCTATAAATATCGTGGTGAAGATCGCGTAAGTTTAGTCTATTTTGGTGATGGCTCAGCCAACCAAGGTCAAGTCTATGAAGCCTTCAACATGGCGGCATTATGGAAGCTTCCTGTTATCTTCATTATCGAAAATAATGAATATGCAATGGGAACATCCGTCGAACGCAGCACCTCTACACCTGAGCTTTTCCGTCGCAGTGAAGCATTCGGCATCCCTGGCAAACAGGTGGATGGTATGGATGTATTGGCTGTTCATGAGGCCGGCCAAGAAGCTGTGGCGCATGCACGCTCAGGCAAAGGTCCTTATCTGTTAGAGATGAAAACCTATCGCTATCGTGGCCACTCTATGTCTGACCCTGCTAAATATCGTTCGAAAGAAGAAGTGCAGGACTATAAAGATAATAGCGACCCTATTACTTCGCTTAAAAATCTATTGGTGAGTAAGAAAATCGCCACTGAGGACGAATTGAAAGAAATGGACAAAGCGGCTAAGCTCGTTGCTAAAGAAGCGGAAGAATTTGCAAAAACATCGCCAGAGCCTCAAGAATCCGAGCTTTGGACTGATATATTAATAGACTAGGTGTTAGGGATTAGGGTTTAGGGGCCAGTAATGCTTCTAACCCCTAGCTCCTGCCCCCTAGCCCCTAAAATAACTAAGGACTAATACATGACCGATACAACAATACGCGTAGCACTTAGAGATGCAATGGCAGAAGAAATGCGTCGTGATGACACTGTCTTCGTGATGGGTGAAGAAGTGGCTGAATATCAAGGTGCTTATAAGGTAACTGAGGGGCTGCTCGCTGAGTTTGGTGAGAAGCGCGTGGTTGACACCCCTATCACTGAGCATGGTTTTGCTGGCTTGGCTGTAGGTGCAGCGATGGCGGGTTTGAAGCCTGTTGTAGAATTCATGACATGGAATTTTGGTATGCAGGCGATGGATCATATCATTAACTCTGCTGCCAAAACACGCTATATGTCTGGCGGACAAATTTCTGTGCCTATCGTATTTCGTGGGCCTAATGGTGCGGCATCTCGCGTTGGCGCGCAGCATTCACAATGTTATGCTAGCTGGTATGCTCACATTCCAGGACTCAAAGTAATCGCACCTTATGATGCAGCCGATGCGAAAGGCTTGCTCAAAGCCGCTATTCGCGACCCGAACCCAGTTATCTTCCTCGAGAACGAACTTACCTATGGTTGGTCGTTCGATGATGTGCCTGAAGGTGACGAGCATGTCGTTCCCATCGGAAAAGCATCTATCAAACGTGAGGGAACAGATGTGACCATCGTTGCATTCTCCATGATGGTAAAAACGGCTCTTGATGCTGCTGAAGCGCTTGCTGCTAAAGGCATTAGTGCTGAAGTAATTGATTTGCGCACCATTCGTCCGCTCGACACTGAGACTATCGTTGAGTCAGTAAAGAAAACAAATCGTTGCATCTCTGTTGAAGAAGGCTGGCCTGTGGCTGGCATCGGCTCAGAGATTGCTGCGATCATTATGGAAGAAGCATTTGATTACCTCGATGCTCCTGTAAAACGTATTGCAGGACTCGATGTTCCATTGCCATATGCTGCGAACCTAGAAGCATTGGCGCTACCAAAACCAGATCACATTGTCGCAGCAGCCGAAGAAATCTGCTACGTGAAAAAAGCTGCTTAGAGGAAATTATTATACTGTGCCTGCTCCGCGCTCCTGCGCTACGCAATACACCTAAGCCCTTCGGGCACTAAAGGACTCGGTCTCCTGACCTCGTTCTGAGAAACTAAAGACTAAAGGAACAAACAAATGCCAATAGAAATTTTGATGCCTGCCCTTTCTCCTACCATGACTGAGGGCACACTTGCCAAATGGATTAAGAAAGAAGGCGACACCGTTGAATCTGGTGATGTGCTGTGCGAAATCGAAACCGACAAAGCGACGATGGAAGTTGAAGCGGTGGATGAAGGCACGATTGGTAAAATCCTCATTGGTGATGGCACTGAAGGCATTGCGGTAAACCAAGCGATTGCCCTATTGCTCGAAGAAGATGAAGATAAATCAGCGCTTGATGGTTATGAAGTGGCGGCAGCCCCTGCCCCCGAAGCTCCTAAAGAAGATAAAGTAGTAGAAATGCCGAAACCAGCAGCGGCAACTCCAGCACCTGCTGCGTCTGCTCCCGCTCCACGCCCAGCGCAAGCTGCGCCTTCGACTGGTGGACGCGTATTCGCTTCTCCCTTAGCGCGCCGTATCGCTGATGATGCCGGCATTAATGTGGCGATGGTGCCCGGTTCTGGCCCTGCAGGTCGTATCGTAAAATCTGATGTTGAAAAAGCATTGGTGAGCGGCATTGCTCATGCGAGCGGCTCAACCATGGGCGCAGTGGTGCGCCACCCTGATGCTTATTCTGAAATTCCAAATAGCGGCATGCGCAAAACCATTGCCAAGCGTTTGACTGAATCAAAGCAACAGGTGCCTCACTTCTATTTAAATGTAGATGTTGAGCTGGATGCGCTGCTTGATGCACGTCGTCAAATCAATGCAGGTGGTGCGCCACTCGCGGAAGGTCAGGCTCCTCAATGGAAAGTATCAGTCAATGATATGGTGATTAAAGCGGTCGGCATGGCTCTGCGCGATATCCCTGCTGCCAATGCATCTTGGACAGAAGCTGCCATTCAACAATATAGCAATGCCGATGTATCCGTTGCCGTTGCGATTGATGGTGGACTCATCACCCCTATCGTACAAAATGCGGATCAACAAACCATTGTGAACATTTCACACATCACCAAAGACCTTATCGTCCGTGCAAAAGGTGGCAAGCTCGCCCCTGAGGAATATCAAGGTGGTGGATTCTCCATCTCAAACCTCGGCATGTATGGCATCAAAAGCTTCAGCGCCATTGTGAATCCTCCGCAAGGCTGTATCTTGGCCGTAGGTGCAGGTGAAGAACGCGCCATTGTCAAAGATGGTGAGTTTGTGGCAGTCAATGCCATGACCGTAACACTCTCTTGTGATCACCGCGTGGTTGATGGCGCTGTAGGCGCAGAGTTCTTGAACGCCTTCAAAAAATATATCGAGAATCCCGTCATGATGATGGTCTAGTACTATATATAATGACGAACACAACCATTACACTCCGACCTGTAGAACATGCTGATGCGGCATATCTCATGGGACTAATGAACCATGAGCAAGTGGCTGACCGTTCTATGTTGACGCAGCATGTCACCCTGCCCCGCGCGCTACAATCCATTAAAGAAGCACAAGATCCTAGCAATGTGCTGGATATGTGGATGGTGATACGTGGCAAGAAACGGGTTGGTAAAGTGAATAGCATCAGGCTGGGCAATGGCGATGTTTTGCTTGGTTTTTCTGTCTCGCCAGAATGCCAAGGTAAAGGCGCCGCCACCGAAGGATTACGACAACTCATTGCTTTACTAACTAACAAAAAAGATAAGTTAAACAGATTGCAGGCGCTGGTCGAGCCTGATAATATGCCGTCGAAGCGCGTGCTTGAGAAAAACGACTTTGGACTAGTCGGACTGATTGAGCGCTCGGCAACCCTTGGGAGTGGCGCAAACCGCGACCTCCTCCTCTATGAAATAGTCTTATAGGATATATATAATATGACAGAGAAATTTGATGTAGTCGTAATTGGTGGCGGACCTGGTGGATATGTGGCGGCGATTCGCGCAAGCCAGTTGGGCATGAATGTAGCGTTGGTTGAGCGCGAACATCTCGGTGGCATCTGCTTGAACTGGGGTTGTATCCCGACTAAAGCACTTCTCAAATGCTCTGAGATTCATCACCTCCTGCATAATTTGGGTGATTACGGTTTCTCCGTTGATAACATTCAGTTTGACTTCAAGAAAATTGTCGAACGTTCACGCGGTGTTTCATCGCAGCTCACGGGCGGCATTGCTCATTTGATGAAGAAGAACAAGGTCAAAGTATTTGATGGTCACGCGAAATTGCTTGGTCATGGTTTTGTGGCTGTTGAAGTGGACGGCAAGAAGGTTGAAGAACTCTCCGCGAAAAATATCATCATCGCAACGGGTGCGCGTGCGCGCCAGCTTCCGGGTTTGGAAGCAGATGGCAAATTCGTATGGACCTATAAAGAAGCCCTCGTCCCTGAAGAGATGCCGAAGAAACTATTGGTCATTGGCTCTGGCGCGATTGGCACTGAGTTTGCGAGCTTCTATCTTAATATGGGCGCTGAGGTGACCTTGGTGGAAGTGCTCGACAAAATCCTACCTGTAGAAGATGACGAGATTTCGGCCATCGTGAAAAAGCAGATGGAAAAGCAAGGCATGACCATCAAAACCAACACCATGGTCAAAGAACTTAAAAAGGGTAAAACCGAAGTGACTGCCGTGATGGAATCAAAAGGCAAAGTGACAGAAGCCAAATTTGACCGCGTAATTTCTGCGGTAGGTATTGTCGGCAATGTCGAAGATCTTGGGCTAGAGAATACCAAAGTAAAAGCAGACCGCGGACAGATTGAAACCAATGAATGGTGCGAGACGGCTGAAAAAGGTGTCTATGCAATTGGTGATGTCGCGGGTGCTCCATGGTTGGCGCACAAAGCATCACATGAGGGAATTCTCTGCGTTGAGAAAATCGCAGGCGAATCTGATGTTCACCCAATGAAGAAGAGCAACATCCCCGGCTGTACCTATGCAACGCCGCAAGTGGCAAGCGTGGGACTCACTGAGAAGGCTGCACTTGAAGCGGGTCATGAACTCAAAATCGGACGCTTCCCATTCATGGGCAACGGCAAAGCGATTGCAATGGGCGAACCTGAAGGCTTGGTAAAGACTATCTTTGATGCCAAAACGGGCGAACTGCTTGGCGCGCATATGGTCGGTGCAGAAGTCACCGAGATGATTCAGGGCTACACCGTTGCCAAGACATTAGAGACGACGGAGAAAGAATTAATGCACACCGTCTTCCCTCACCCAACACTCTCTGAAATGATGCATGAGTCTGTGCTTGATGCCTATGACCGCGTGATTCATATGTAAAATGCTTCATTTAAGCATAGATTATATAATAGGGTGGACGAAAGTCTGCCCTTTTTTGTGCCCTAAAACAAAAAAAGTTCAATTTTATTTTCGGGCGTTTTGTTAACCTTTTCCCTATGTAATCTGCGTATCTCTACTTCAAAGAACGTTGAAATCTTAACCTTTTCTCTCAGACTGTCACAAAACTGTAACATAGCTGTAACAATTCCGTAACATTTCTCATGTAGATTGATAGGGTAGCGTAGTGAAATATAAAGTCTGCGCAGATTAATAGTTTTTAAAACGCAGACAAAAACATTAGGAGAATTAACCATGGTAGAAACATTACAACATACTAAAGAGCAAGAAAACCTAGCTGGCGCGAAAGCTGTCGCTTGGACATCAGTTTTTGATGAAGAAGGCCGTACACAAGCTCAAATGGATCAGAGAATGCTCAATGCCAAAAATGCGGGTCAAATCTCTAATACACAATTTGCTGAATATATACAGTCGCAAAATGATATGATAGCCTTGATGATGGATAAAGGTGATGGCACGCAATATGACACTCTTATTGAAGCTAGAGCCGCTCTTCGAGAAGGAACGCACTCAAACGACAGTGTACAAGCCAAGTTTGATGAAGTATCCGAATATATTGGTGACGTTAAATCCAAATATGCTAAGAAAGGGAGCTTTGCCGCTGGCGCAGTTCACGAACTTACACAAATAACTAATACTAGTGCTGAAGAAGCTGCAGTTGGCAATGGTACAGCCTCCGACCTTAGAAAAGGTTACACAGGTGACAATGTTGTAAGCACGCTTATGCCTTCTGCTATTAATGAAGTAGTAACCGAGGATAGAACCGCTGTTCTTGCCTCCACTACAGAACGTTACAATACGCTTTCAACTGCCATTAAAGAAGATGGAGACCGGGCTACTGATTATGAAGCCCTAGCTTCAGGTACGCGTGATGAGCTTGCCTTTATTGCAGCAGGTATTGCAGCAGCAGACCCGGAAGTAGATTATGCAGATGTAAAACAGGCTATACTTGAAGGGTTGCCGGAAAATATAACTGGAGCACAACGCGCAAGTATTGAACTCGATTTAGACCTTGGTCAATTCTATCATGAACAATGGCAAGAAGGTGAAATTGCAATTGCACAATTAATGTCTGAAGATCCCACCTTAACGCGTGATGTAGCAATGGCAACAGTTCAAGAAACGAATGAGTTCCACGGACAAGTAGAATCTGCTGACGCTATTGTGAGAACGAATTTTGGTCGCGGACAACGTATTGACGGCGAAGTTACGGCAGGCCTGATGGCGGCCGGTGTTGCGCAGACTTATACTTCAGGAAACGGACTTCCTGATACTAGCACGGATGCAGGTCGGAAACTGAACGACTCTCTTGTAGCATTTGGAGCTGCAGAGCGTAATAATGTGGCGCACCAAGCAGATGTGTCCGTAGCCGACGCAACAGCTGGTCTTCCAGAAGACACAACTCCAGAAGCGGATGCTACTGTTGCAGGCACTGAGACACCCCCAACGGACACTACTGTTGCAGACGCGGATGCTAATGTTGCCGCAGGTACGACTACTGCTACTGTTACGGATGATGCAACAAACACTAATGCTGCGGATAATGCTGCAGCCACAGAAGAGCTTACATCTAAGCAACAAATGGAAGCAATGATTACGAATATGGTAAACAACGGTCAAACCATGGAAGCTGCTATTCTTTCTATCTTCATGATGATTGCTGATGGTGAGTTTGCAGGTGAACAACCAGAGCTTATTCAGAACGCCAATGAAATTGCTCAAGCAGGTCTCAATGGTGCAACAGTTAATGCA
>CALJMC010000163.1 GCA_937982385.1 uncultured Rickettsiales bacterium
GGCTTCTGCTTGGGTGTTTTAACTTGCGAAGTGCCTTTGCCTCAATTTGACGAATACGCTCACGTGTCACTGAAAATTGCTGCCCCACTTCTTCAAGCGTGTGATCAGTATTCATCCCAATACCAAAGCGCATACGCAACACCCGCTCTTCACGCGGGGTGAGGGAGGAGAGGATGCGCGTAGTCACTTCACGAAGGTTTGAATGAATCGCAGAATCCACAGGAAGCAGCGCATTCTTATCTTCAATAAAGTCACCCAGATGTGAATCTTCTTCATCACCAATCGGCGTTTCAAGCGATACGGGCTCTTTCGCAATTTTCATTACTTTGCGAACCTTATCAATCGGCATTACCAGCTTCTCAGCCAGCTCTTCTGGTGTTGGCTCACGTCCCATTTCATGAAGCATCTGACGTGAGGTACGTACAATTTTATTAATCGTCTCAATCATATGCACTGGAATACGGATGGTACGCGCCTGATCTGCGATAGAACGAGTAATCGCTTGGCGAATCCACCATGTTGCATAGGTTGAAAATTTATAACCACGACGATATTCAAATTTATCAACCGCTTTCATCAAACCAATATTACCTTCCTGAATCAAATCAAGGAACTGCAAGCCACGGTTGGTATATTTCTTGGCAATCGAAATTACGAGACGCAAGTTTGCTTCAATCATTTCTTTTTTCGCACGACTCGTAGTACGCTCACCTTTTTGAACGGCAGACACCATGCGCTTGAATTCGACAATATCAACATTCACTTCACGTGCAATAGACGCAATTTCTTCACGCAGCACAACGACTCTCTCGCCGTATGTTTCATTAAAGTCTTTCCAGCCCTTACCTTTGAGCACGCTCATATCTGTGAGCCAGTCGATATCAAGCTCACGCCCTTTATAGCGTTCGATAAAGTCCTTGCGAGCAACTTTCTTTTTCTCAGCATACCCAATGATCTTACCTTCGAGCTTAAGAAGGCGTAAATTCGTGCCATAAAGACGGTCAACCATCTCTTCAATACGTGCATTATTGAAGCGAATCTCGCCAACCAATATGCTTAGTTCTTTGCGCAACTCATCATATTTCTTTTGATCAACAGGCTTAAAGTCACCGTCGCCGAAGGCTTGATCCAAGCGCCTCTCCTGAAGCTTGCGAATCTTATTACTAATTTTTGCGAACGCATCAAGCTGTTCAAGCATTTGTGGCATAAGGGCTGCTTCCATGGCAACGAGTGACAATGGGTTGTCGCCATAATCGTCATCATCATCTTCTTCTTCGCCTTCTTCACCCTCAGCTTTTTCGGGCTTCTCAGCATCGCCATCTTCAGATGATGTTTCAGCATCATCTTTTTTATCTTCTTCTTCGGCTTTAGACGCGTCTTCACCTTTTGCTTCTGCGGCAAGAATTTCTTCGGCGCCCTTGATGATTGCTTCATCGCTTTCGACTTCACCTTCAGATGCCTCAGCTTCTTCCGCTGCTTCGCCTGCGCCAAATGTCGCATCCAAGTCAATAATATCGCGGAGCAACAAATTCCCTGCAGCTAATTCATCGCGCCAGCTCAAGATCTCACGCATTGCGAACGGCGTTTCGCACAACGCTGTAATCATGGTCTCGCGACCAACTTCGATACGCTTGGCAATTTCAATCTCACCTTCACGCGAAAGCAACTCAACATTACCCATCTCACGCAAATACATACGCACAGGATCATCCGAACGTCCGTGGCTATCGCTCGTATTGCTCGTCTCTTTTTCTTCTACTTCTTTTGCAGGTGTCTCTTCATCTTCGTCAATCTCGGCACCCAATACATCATCATCACCAGACAAGGCTAAAGAGGTTTTCTTAGCTTTTTTCTTGCCCTTATCTTCTTCTACTTTAATGTCCATTTGACCGAGCGTATCAATCACGCCCTCAATGGCCTCAGGAGAAAACTCGTCCGCTGGCAAGAGCTCATTCAATTCGTTATAGCTAATGATGCCTTTTTTCTTACCCAACGCAATAAGCTGCTTGACCAAATCAGCATTGCTTTTACGTGCGCCATCTTTTTTGACAGATGCCTTCTTTGCTGGCGCTTTTTTAGCGGGCGTTTTTTTAGCGGGCGTTTTTTTCTCTGCTGTTTTTTTGGTAGCTGCTGGTGTTTTTGTAGCCATAAAGCGTATCTATCCTTGCACAAATGAAGCTCACGGCTTTTGCCATGATACATAGCTGAGTTTCTTAACAGTAACAGTTAACTATTTCAACAACTCTTCGCAGATATAGGGCTTTGAATGCTGGATTCAAGAGGGATCAGGTGAAAAGTGGCTTTCTTGCTTTAGTTGTCATTACTTCATCGTAATAAAACTGTAACATTCGCATGTTACAATACAAGTCATAGATAAATTCAGAAAAATAAAAAACGAGCAATATTCAATGGATGACAGTCAGCTAACCGAAAAAGAACTAGCAGAAGCATTTAAGGTCATACCAGTCGATAAAGACGCAACTCCTGATCCGAGTAATTTCGACGTAGAGCTAAACAAACCCTTTTCTCTGGGTTCACAAAACAGCTTATATTCTGTATTAGCTAAGGGTGACTCTCCTACAAACGAGCTAAACTTCAACATTAAGGACCATGCATTTGAACAATCTTTTCTAAGTGAAGGTCAACAGGCTGTTGAAAGACATTTCATAAACTTCGACCCAATGAATCTCGCAAAGCAGGACATTAAATTAATAGACGATTGTATAAGCATACTTAATGGAGCTGGCACCGTGTGCGCGGGCGCTGGGATTAACCTTGCCACTGTTGAAACAGACATCAAAGCAGCAGCAATAGATCACGGACTAGGATCCACGCGAGATAAACCTGATGAACTCGCCGCAGGTGTAGCTTTCAAAATAACATTCTAATTGCTCATTCATCCTCACCATAAAAATCAAGACGTATATGGCGCTGACGTGACGCCTCATTCACTTCCAAAAACTGTTCCATCGTTTCTTGCCCAACAAGACGCTGAACCGCTTCTTTGTGATCGCCTTCAAGCGATAGATGCTGCATACGCGACTTCAACTGAACTATTAAATCCAATGCTTCATGAACATCATTCAATTCATCACCCTTGACAATACGCTTAGTGCGCACATCGCGCGCAGCTTTTTTCATCATACCCAACGCATAGTCACGGACCGTATCAGAGGTGAACCATGTAGCCATCTCATCACGCTTCGGCACGACATCAGCAGACAGCACTTCTTCTATACAGGCTTGGATGAGCTGCATAAGCTCTCTATCATCACTATGCATGGAGAGCAGCAGCTCCTCTGTATCATTACGCTCAAAAAGAGAAGGGTAATAGAGCAATAACGAAATTTGTGCTGCACAGCATTCTGTGATGAGGCGCGACTGCGAATCCTGCGGCGGAGGAGGGGTTATATTCACCAGATCCGCGCGCTTACCTTTACCATCTTTAGAGAACTTTCCGTCCTTTGAAAACTTCCCGCTGCCCCCTGACTGATAAGACGCTTCACGAATACGTTTGCGCATTTCTTGGCTGTAATGCTGCCTTACATCCTGATGCTCAATATTAGAAATGAGCGTCATTATATTACGTTCCGCACCGGCTTTTTGCTCTGGGGTTGTAGCGCCCGCACTCACAAAATGATGCTGCCAAATCACATCAACTAAGGGATGTGCGCGCTCGAGCAAATCACGCATAGCGCTTGTGCCTTGGGTCTTAATCAGAGTGTCTGGATCTTCTCCCTTTGGCAACACGCAAAAACGCAGACTTTTTGACGGCTGCAGCAAAGGAAGGGCTAGCTCAGCAGCACGGAGCATGGCGCGCTCGCCTGCTGCATCACCATCCAAACATAAAATAGGCTCGTTTGCCATGTTCCAGAGCAGTTTTAATTGGTCGGGCGTTATGGCCGTCCCAAGTGGCGCGACGGACTCTGCAATGCCCGCCTGCGCAAGCGCTATCACATCCATATAGCCTTCTGCCACTAACACACGTTCAGCCTTGTGCGCCACCCGTCGCGCATTATTGGCATTATAAAGAATATAGCTTTTTTTAAAGAGGGGCGTGTCAGGTGAGTTGAGATATTTAGGTGCCTTGGTGTCCTTCTTCATGGTGCGACCACCAAAAGCAATCACCCGCCCCTGTAGATCGAGAATAGGGAACATAATACGGTCACGGAATTTATCATAGGTCGTGCCGTTATCGGGCTTGGTCAGGAGCCCTAAATCGAGCATCTTCTTTTCAGAGACATTATGCTGTATTAAATATTTTTTGAGCGCATCGCGATCGGGTGGAGCAAACCCCATGCGAAATTGCGAGACTATGTCAGCATTCAATCCACGCCCGACGATGTAATTTTGTGCCGGTTTAGAGGAAGCGTCACGCAAGCGCGCCTCAAACCATGCTGTTGCTTTTTCCATGATGTCATAAAGTTCATCACTCTCGCTCAGCTGTTTACGCTCAGTTTCGGTGAGCTGTGGCAACGCTATGCCACCTTCACGGGCCAATTTTTCGACCGCCTCACCAAAATGAATATTTTCAGTTTCAGTGACAAACTTTAGAATATCGCCATGTGCATGACAGCCAAAGCAATGATAAAAACCCTTCTCGTCATTCACAGTAAAGGAGGGGGTTTTCTCTTTATGAAAAGGACATAGCCCATGAAACTCGCGGCCATGGCGCTTCAACTGCACACGCTTTCCCACCACTTCCGATACCCGGAATTGTTGTCGCAAACGATCTAAAAACTGTGGCGGATAACGCATTCTACTTATCTCTTCTTACCTCTTTTGACTCTCAACATAGAAGCGATGCACATAAGAGACAAGCTATCACTTGTCAAATTACATAAAAAATCGCATCATAGGCACATGGAAACCGAACGTATCATTACGCTGAATGAGCAGACCGCACATGTGAAGCTTTCAAGGCGCAAAGGCGTAAAGCGCATTACGCTGCGTTACAACCCGCGCACAAAACAGTTTAAGCTGACCATGCCCCCACGCTGCAGTGAGCGCAAAGCGGATAGTTTTCTTCACGCGCAACAACTCTGGATGATGACCACACTCAGTACACATGGTCACTCTATTCCCCTTATATTTGGCACAATAATTCCTGCCTTGGGTGAGGAGCGCACCATCTCTCAAGATGGTTCAGAAGAGGGGGCCCTTACAATTTTATCTACGGAAATGAAATGCGAGGAGATGACGGTCACTGCATTGAAGCACATATTGCATGACTATATAGATCACAAAGCGCAGCATTATGCTCAAATACTGGATAGAAAAATAGAGCGCATCACCATCCGTGACACGTCATCACGCTGGGGGAGCTGCACAATTGATGGTAAACTCAATTTTTCATGGAGACTGGTCTTTGCACCACGCGAAATACTAGATTACGTGATTGCGCATGAAGTATCTCATCTTGTTGAGATGAATCACAGCGCTGCATTCTGGAGCGTTGTTAGCACCATAGACCCTGATTATAAAAACAACAAAAAATGGCTTAAGAATAATGGTAAAACGTTGTTTAGGTATGGTAGCGCCTAAATATTAACGGCGAATGCGTCGGCGCCTATCACCAGGGTAAACATACTCTGTTTCCTTATCCTCGGACACCTCAATATTGCCCTTCACCTCATAAATTGGCTGCGGTTTTCCAGAGGATCTCTTTGACAAGGTTTTCTTTTTTAGTTTTTGAGGAATAGGCTTAAATGCGTCATCACCCTTAACAATAGTTTTTTTCTCAGACCCCTTATCAGATGATTTTGTAGGTTGTGCGAAATTAGGTTTTTTGTCACCATCAAGTAACTTACCCCAAAATGACGCACCCAGCTGGCCTGGTGAATGTGCAGCATTAGGGTCAGAGGCTACTACCGTACCACTCAACCATGGCAAATCCGTTTCTTTTTTCTTATATTCGGTTTCCAACTTAGCAAATTTGTAGCTGCTTTGCGCCGGCTGCATAAAATCACGCCATATTATGGCAGGCAAATCACCGCCCGTGACTTTTTTCATCTTTGTGGCATTATCATTACCAACCCATACGACGGTTGACAAACGGCCAGTATATCCCGCAAACCATGCATCTTTATAATCAGATGTTGTTCCTGTTTTTCCCGCAGCTTCAACCTTTAGGCGTGCAGCCTTACCTGTTCCATCAGCAACAACCCCGATCAACATCTTATTCATCTTCGCCACAACGTCTTCTTCAATAACGGTGGTTTCACTTGATTTTTTATGTTTGTAGAGCACTTCATCATCTTTACGGGTGGTGATGCTTTTTATGAAATAAGGCTGCACAGCCTTACCATTGGATGCAAGATGCGCATAGGCTGTTGCCATTTCGAGTACATTGACTTCACTCGATCCTAGCGCCAAGCTCAAGTCCTTACCAAGCTTAGACTTCACACCAAGACGCCGTGCTGTTTTAATAACATTAGAAATTCCAACTTTACTACCCAACTGTACCGCAACGCTGTTTATTGAATAACGTAAGGCGGTTTCTACATTGGTCTTACCTCTAAAGCGTTTATTGTAATTTTTGGGCTTCCATTTACCGTATGTCACTTCTTTATCTGTCACTTCAGATTCTGGGAAATAGCCATTTTCCATTGCCGCTAAATAAACAAACAGCTTAAATGCAGA
>CALJMC010000164.1 GCA_937982385.1 uncultured Rickettsiales bacterium
AGTTAAATACAATCACTTCACATCTACCCTCTTTGGGAATTTCCATATTATCAATGGTTGCCAAGCGCATCAACCCATCACGATACTGCACCACAGGTCTGTCGCTTGAATATTCAATCGTAGTAACATCTATTTCTTCAAGACGTGACACCAACTCCAAAGGCACTGCTTTAGGCGTCGACGAACCATTACTGAAGAGCAAGAAGCTCACCAACTTAGAGGCGGCGGCATCACGTTCAGACGCTCCAGAGTCGTCTGCCACAATAACATTTTCGGAATTCGACACCTTAATCACACCATTAGGGTCTAGAATCATAATAACGCTACCGTCACCCAAAACAGTGTTTCCAGAATAAACTGGAATATGAGAAAGAAGCTCGGACACTGGCTTCACAACAATCTCTTCCGTATCGAACACTTCATTAACTATCAAACCATATTCCGATGGCCCCACACTACACACTACGACAAAATCAGAACTTCCAAGTACCTCTTCTGCATTCTCAGCGTCGGTTTCACCCACAGGCTCTTCTTCACCAAGCCCCAAAATGGTTGAGAGACGAATGAGCGGCAACAGCTTATCACGAAGACGCAGCACGGGCGCTTGATTGATTGTCTCGACGGACAAGTCAGAATCCTTACCAACACGCACCAACTCAATCACATTGATTTGCGGGATAGCAAAACGCTCTTCTTTGATTTTCACCAACAATACAGACACAATGGCCAATGTTAGTGGGATTTTGATATGGAAGGTCGACCCCTTACCTGTGACAGAATCTAATTCTACCGTACCGCCGATAGATTCAATATTGGTACGCACGACATCCATACCCACACCACGACCCGACACAGCGGTCACTGCCGCCGCCGTAGAGAAACCGGCCTTAAAGATGAACTGCGCAATCTGGCGCTCGCTCATTTCTTCGAGCTCATCTAATGTTGCCAATTCATTCTCAAGAATTTTTTCAGTCACGCGGTCAATATTAATCCCCTTACCATCATCGATAATATCGACAATAATATGCCCGCCCTCATGATAAGCATGAAGTGTCACCGTACCTATTGCAGGTTTCGTAGTAAGCGCGCGCTCCTCTTTTGTCTCCAAACCATGGTCGCACGAATTACGAACCATATGCGTGAGCGGGTCTTTAATTTTCTCAAGCAACTGACGGTCAAGCTCTGTCTCTTCACCAATCATCTTCAATTCAATTTTCTTATCCAGTTCACTGGTAAGGTCACGAATCAAACGCGGAAACTTAGACCATGCATTACCAATCGGCTGCATACGAGTTTTCATCACTCCTTCTTGCAACTCACTTGTAATATGGCTCAAGCGTTGCAACGGACCTTTAAATTCCTCATTATCATTATTACGCACCATTTGCGCCAACTGGTTACGGGTCAGCACCAACTCACCCACCATCGACATCAATCCTTCCAACACCGACACATTCACACGAATCGTCTGATTTGCAACGGATGGTCCAGATGCCGCAGCATCAGGCTTCTTGGCTTGCGCCATCCCCTTCTTCACGGCCTGGGCTTTGACATCAGTCTTAGGAGCCGGCTTCGGCGCTGGCTTAGGAGCCGTCTGCGCTGTCACCACAGGCTCAGATGCAGGCGCACCACCCATATCCACCAATGACTCAGCAGCAGCAAACGCCGCCTCAAGCTCCGCTTCCGTCGCATCACTCGTGCCCGGATCTTCCATGTCAGCCACATTAACTGGCTCGGGCTCTGGCTCGGGCTCTGGCGTAGCGACTGCCGCCACGGCATTCCCACCAGTATCTGCATAAATATTGAGTCGTTTAATCAGCGCAGAATCATCACCCTCAGGCTCCTCACCGCTTTCCTCAAGATGCTCCAATAAGTCACGCACACAATCGAGCGATGCAAAAATGAGAGCGACGCCATCTTCATTCACAATGATTTCACCATCGCGGAATTTACCAAGAATATTCTCACCCGCATGCGCTACGGCTTCCAAACGCGGCAACCCCAAGAACCCACACGTACCTTTAATAGTATGAACGAGTCTAAAAATATTCCCTAAAATGGCGGTGTCATTCGGGTTTTGTTCAAGCGACACCAATTCTGAATCCAGGACCCCCAGACTCTCAGACGTCTCTGTGATAAACTCACCTATTAAATCATCCATGGATATCTCCCGAAACTAAATCTAAAGTATTACCCAAGAACAGGGCAAATAAATGTGATAACATTACTACTCTACTAGAACAGCTTTTACGTATAAAGAGCAAGCATAATTCCAACTATACAGATATTTTCTGCGCCATTAAACGATAGCTGTCCTCACTTGACACACACAACAAGCGCATATCAGACTGTTTAGCAAGCTCTACTGTCAGGTAAGCTTGCGCAGTTTTAGGGTCAATCTCAGCACTTTCATCGCCCTTAAGAATCTCAGAAATTTCAATATTTTCTTTTATTTTCCCACCAGAGGACTCCAACATAAATGATATGCCCGTCGTCGCATCTTTTTCAATACGTACTTTTAACACACCTTCGCGCATAATCGTCCCCTGCACCACAATGACCATATTCAACAAGAGCTGTGCCATCTGTTGATTAATATCAATGCCCGACATGTCCGTATGCGAATCTGGCCAGTCTACATTCACCTTTGAGGCAGCAAAAAACTGCTTCGTCAGCTCGTATTGCTCAGTAATACTGGCTGCATTATCACGAATGATGCGCCCATAAGCTCGACGATAAAACTGCAAACGCGCCACGGCCTCTAAAGCGCTTGAGGCAACCAAATCCATAATCTCATCAGGAATAGCGCCCGTCTCTTCTGCCATAAACTCAACACCATTATTAATGGCGCCGACAGGACCCGTAATATCATGACATAACTTAGTGCAGAGCATTGAGGCTAACAAGAAGGAGCGATCAGTCATAAGAATTTCTTTCGCATGCGAGGGTAAGAACTTGAATAGGAACATTAAGATAATACAAAGAAACTATGAATTTTTCGTTAAGAAAAACATTAAAAACCACTAAATCTAAGGTTGCAACGTCATTATTTTGCGATGCGGTGCAAAGCCCACACGCTTAAGCCACCCACACTCATCAATATTATAGGCATCAGCATATTCTCACCTGCAGGCAGATAAGGTGAGCTAAGTAAATCCACTTCCACCTGCCACGGCCATAGGCGCCAGAGCGAACCAATCAAAATACCATTAATCACCATCATCATAATGCGCTTATAACTCGAAAGCAGCCAACCGAGTAGACGCGCAAAGGCGATAATCCCGCAGACCATGCCCAACACCAACGGCGCCAATATGCTCACATCAAATGTCGCCACAGCTTCCAACACGCGCGTATATTGCCCGAGAACTAACAACAGAAAGGCACCCGATATGCCCGGCACCAACATCGCGGTGATAGCAATCGCCCCACTTAAAAACACAAACCATGTCGCATCAGGTGCCTGAACAGGCAGCGCAGTAACAATAAACCACGCTGCTATCGCACCAAGCGCCACATGCAGGAAATCTAGGCTTTTGAATGGTTTTTCTTCTGACATTAACACCACCACAGACCCCGCGACCAGCCCAAAAAACAATGCATAGACATTAACAGGCTGCTCAGCGAGCAACGTCGGCAATGAAACCACTTTAGTAAAAAATAATATTGCGCAGAAAATCCCTGCACCCAGCGCCGCCACAAAGCGCCAATGCGGCTCAGTCAGCAGCAATTTCCACTCACCTTTGACGGCGCGCAACAGCAACTCAGGCTTAAAACTATTTATCGCCGCAATCAAACGCTCATAAATCCCCAAGATATACGCCATCGTCCCACCTGAGACACCCGGCACAATATCCGCCATCCCCATGCAAAACCCGCGCGCTATAAGTCCAATATCTTTTTTCATCACGCCGCCTTCTTCACAGGTTGTTTGCGGGTGAAGGTGATGGTTTTGCCGTCGGACATGCTGGCATTGTAGGCATAGTCGGCTTGCGCGAAACTTTTTAGGATTTCGGCTTCAGTTACTTTGTTTTTGATAATGAAATCTGCCATCATACCACGTGCGCGTTTGGCGAAAAGTCCGACAGTTTTGAAGTTGCCGTCCTTCTCTTCTTTGAAATCGATGTTTACTAGTTCGCCTGCTAGTTTTCTAGGCTTTACGACCTTAAAATATTCATTCGATGCAAGGTTAATGATGGTGCGAGAACCTGATGCTTCAAGCGCCTCATTAAGCGTATCCGTCACACGTTCATCCCAAAATTCATAGAGGTTTTGACCCCGTTCATTTTCCAGTTTTTTACCCATCTCCAAACGATAAGGCTGCATCAAATCGCACGGGCGCAGCACACCATATAACCCAGAGAGAATCCGCAAATGATTTTGTGCAAATGCCAAATCGGCTTTATCATAGGATGCCGTATCCATCGCATCATACACATCACCCTTAAACAGATAGAGCGCAGCCTTGGCATTTTCTTTGGTAAAAGGTGTTTGGAAATCGGCGTAACGTTTGCAATTCAGCTGGGCAATCGCATCACTCACCCCCATTAGCTTGATAATATCTGACGGTGTGTAGCCCTGAAGAGTCTCCACCAACTCCTCAGCATCACCCAAAAAATCAGGCTGTGTCGGGGCAATTTTATCCGAGATATCCAACGGCGATTCATCGAGTTTCTTCGATGGCGAAATAAGCATAAGCATAGTTTTTCTCCCTTTATATGAAGAGATTCTATGAGTGATAGGCGCGAAGTGCAAGCGCTTATCGAATGCGCCCACTCGATGTAGCGCAACTATTTTTTCCAGTTACTTCTGCATCAGGAGTCACAAGGTTTGCGTTTTCAATCTCTGCACCCGCATATTTTGCAACTTGCAGAACACCCAACGCTTCATGGCGACTGAGGTTATTTAACCTAAAGCTTTTAAATTCACCTAACACATCGCCTTTATCCATCTCGTGCCATGCATCTTTGAACACATAAAAGACATCATGCAACCCTGAATCCCGACTAGCACCTTGCGGATTATTGATATATAAATTAAAGACTTCTCCTGAAGAGTCACGATGCACCGTCACCGCTGTACCCTCATTTCCAAGCAGTGCTGAAAGTGGTTTTTTAATAGCATTTGGCAATGGATTTTTTACACGCGCATGAGGTGAGAGGAGATTATCTACCTTCACGCCATCTTTTTTTGCAATAGTTTCAACCATGCCATAAATCATATCATATGCCTCATCGGACATATTCGTGAATGAAAATTTATGAGGAGAGGGAGAATTTTGACCATTCACAGTCATTGCGCCAAAAATAAATTCTGAGCCAAATGTAAACGCAGAGGGATATCGATAGGCCTCACTATGGTTTTCCAACGCTGGCACCGCACCTAGAATATCATTGAAGTCCTTAGCCACAGAGTCATCTATATCACCGCCAAACAAAATCTCGATACCATCTTCTTTATTATTTTTAATAGAAATAGGATAACCACGGCTCGCCAGAACTTTAAGATTTTCAGCTATCAGAGCATAGCTATCAGCAATATTTGGAGGAGCTTCCAACGTATTCTTTTGCTGCTTACCACTTTCTACAGCTTGCTCCGCAAGTTTATAAAGATGTGCATAGCTTTCAGCAGAAAGGTTGCTCAAACGAATTATATTATAATCATTTGAAGGGTTCAGAGATAAATTTTTTTCATACTTAAAAAACCCCTGCTCATCATTATTTATAAAGAGGCGCTTTATCATACGCCAATCTGGCGGCATCTTCCCTTCGGGATATGCAATGCTAATATCCACCGAACCACCCTCGCACACCATACCCCGAACATTCCGTTAGATACCTTGGGAGCCTCTCCTTCCACACGAACCGTTGAAGCATCTTCCAGCATAGCACCCC
>CALJMC010000165.1 GCA_937982385.1 uncultured Rickettsiales bacterium
AAGTTAAAATCAATACCACGAATCACCATATTCATGGCTGCCAGTTTCCATGTGGTTGGGTTGGCTTCCTGTCCATAAACGGAGATTCGCTTTTTCTGATCAGCAACTTTATAATGTTTTTCTTTGGAATGCTCCTCGATAAAACGATCCGTTGAAACGAAGAACCCGCCAGATCCCATCGCAGGGTCATAAACTCGTCCATCGTAAGGCTCTAACATTTCAACAATAAGCGTGACTATGCTTTTGGGCGTGTAATATTGCCCGCCTTGCTTGCCTTCTGCTAAGGCAAACTGCCCGAGGAAATATTCATAAACATGACCGAGAATATCCTTACTATGCAAATTTAAGCGTTCGCCTTTATATTCTGGACGGCTGAAACTTGTATCAGAAAATGCGTTGATAAGACTGGTGAGCTTTTCATTTTCCAGCTGGTATTGGCTGATACGATTTAAAATGCCTTTGAGTTTCGTATTAGCTTTTTCAATCTCATCAAGGGCATTATCAACAAGCCAAGATATGGAGCGGAGTTTTACATCATTACCGCTTGCATCTTGCCATAAAATATCACCGATAGGTGAAGATGCGGTTTTTTGAAGGTATTTCCAGCGAGCATGAGTCGGAACCCAGATGACATTTTTCTCTTGGTAATAGTCCTTTAACTCTAGCTCTGCATTGATTGCGTCTTGATATTCAGCGTCACTATTATAATCTTCACGAGGAAGGTAATATATATTATCATCCCGCTTATCTTGGAATAGCTGGGTGAGCTCCTGCTGCCGTTCCTCAAAAGAATCTGAAACATATTTCAAGAAGATAAGCCCCAATGCGATATGCTTATAATTTGCGGCATCCATGCTTGATCGCAGCTTATCTGCTGATTTCCAAAGCTTGTCGTCTAACTCTTTTAGAAATTGCTGCTCTATATCATCCATTTTATCTGCCCTTGTTTCTGTTTGTCTATCCATGCTTGTCTGGCAACAGTCTAGTTGACATATTTCAATTTAATGTCTCCATTGAACTGGATACAGTGTATTTAGGTGGGGGCATAGAAAAAATATGGCAAATAAATGGAATATACCTGCTTGGCTTGAGGAAGAAGTTAGAGCACGGGATAAGGTGTGTGTTTATTGCGGAGTTGAGTTTACATCAGTGAAAGTGTCGCGCAAGACTGCTGCCAGTTGGGAGCATATCATTAATGATGCGAGCATTATTACTCTAGAGAATATCGCCTTATGTTGTTGCGGGTGCAATTCAAGTAAAGGTCAGAAGCAGCTATCAGTTTGGCTAGATAGTAGCTATTGCCGAGAGCGGGGCATAACAGCTGACACTGTGGCGAAGGTTGCGAGGCTGGCAAATGTTGGCGGGTCACTAGCATAGTCTTTATAAGGTTGTTTTCTGCTGCAGAGGAGGCGCTAATAAAAGTGTCGAGACCCTATTACATTAAAAAAATGTAAAAACATTGAGTCCGCCAGTAGACGTAGCTCTTACTGATCCTGTATAATTGCTTAATAAGGTTGATTGGCGAATTTCTCGCGTGGAGAGTTTCGGGTGATCAATTTCATTGATTGATAGGAGCTTTTTGATGGTTACAACATCTGAGTTTAAACATTTAGGACAAGAGTTGGCGTTAAAGCATATGCGTTGTGCGGAGCTTCAGCCCTATAAGAACAATCCACGTACGCATAGTGATAAACAAATTGAACAAATTGCTAGCAGCATAAAAGAGTTTGGTTGGACAAACCCGATTCTGGTTGACCCAGATGGTGGGGTGATTGCCGGTCATGGGCGATTGGAGGCGGCAAAGCTTCTCGGCTTGACGGTGGTGCCGGTTATTGAGCTGGGGCATTTGAGTGAGGCGCAAAAGAAAGCCTATGTCATTGCTGATAATAAGCTTGCGGAGAATGCTGGCTGGGATATGGAGCTGCTACAGATTGAAGTGCAGAATATAATGGAGCTTGAGCTGGATTATGACCTGACGCTTTGCGGGTTCGAGATGGGTGAAATTGATTTCATGCTGTGCAATGGTGATGCAGAGGAGGTTGAGCGAGAAAAATGACTCACATGACGCGCTAATGAAAGGAAGGCTTTTTGATGAGAAAGGTGCAGCCTATAGCATGACCTACACGCAGAAGTTCTCCAAGCGCTATTACTATTATCATAATAAATGTTCAGGTGAGCGGGTGGCTATCAAAGCGCTCGATGATGCGGTATTATACGGCCTATCAGGCGGTGAGATAAAATCATCGCTAAAGCTGACTGGTCTGAGCAATGAAGAACTGGCTTATCGCTATAATGAGAAACTGCACATCATTGCTCAAACCGCCATCAATAGGGTCATACTATATGGCAGGCAGATTAGTGTGTTTGTGAATTTAAAAGTAATTGAATCCATCCTGTTAAATCAGCCAATTGAAGAATCAGGCGCGGCAACAGCAACTCAACCTCTCCATGAAATGAAACTGGAGGTGGCATTTAAAAGCTATGAGGGACGAAAAGCAATTTTCCTACATGGCAATGAACTGCTGTCACACAGCGAAGCAGATCAGAAACGGCATGAGCGAATGGTGAGGCTCATAGCCACATCATTCCAACTTAATGAAAAATATGCAGTCACACCAACGCAACAAATCAAAGAGTTTGCCCAGCAGATGAAAATGGACAGAACCTATCTGGGCGATCTGCTCAAGTTGCGATATTTGTCACCTGAGATTGTTGAGTCGATTGTCACAGGCAGAGCACCATCTCATCTCAATGCGAGCATGCTAATGAGAACAAAACTACCCAGATGCTGGCAACAGCAAAAAGCAGCGTTACGCTTGACGTAAAGCAAACACATAAATTTATAACTGATCAGGCCTGTGGGCCTTTTTTTGTTTCACGGTGCTATGAACTAAATATAAAGCCCTAAGTGGGTGGTCGAAATAGGCAAAAGAGAGAAAATGCAGATATTAGCCTAAACTGCTGATATATAGTATTCTCTACCCACATATGCGATGGACGAGCGCCCGAAGCCCCGCGGACAGCGGGGGTCACAGGATTGTGTGCCTAAGTTACTGAATAATAAGAATAAGTGGTGGAGCATAACGGAGTCGAACCGTTGACCTCTTCGCTGCCAGCGTAGAGGCAATGCTATTTACACTAATTCCTCATGATTGACAATCATTGCTTTTAATTGACTATACAATAGGTTCATGTATTGATTGTGCATATCAGTCATGCTTCGGGGTTGACGCTGATTGATGTAATCTGCTTCCCTATTGCTTCCCCAAGACATCTGAGGAGAAAAGTCATGCCTAAAATAACCAAAC
The DNA here is from genome assembly GCA_937982385.1 of uncultured Rickettsiales bacterium. GTDB lineage: Bacteria > Pseudomonadota > Alphaproteobacteria > Rickettsiales > UBA998 > CALJMC01. The sequence goes on from CALJMC010000165.1 coordinate 3,309, forward strand.
GTTCAGTTGATAAATTAGTGAAAAACTTTGCTGGCGACAAAGAGAGGTTTCTTTGGGATAACGGAGATGGTTCTCTGAAAGGCTTTGGTATTCGTATCAAACAAAGCGGGGCTGCGTCATACATCATCCAGTACCGTAATCAAGAAGGTCGCACTCGTAGGCAGGTTATTGGCAAAGTTGGTACACTCACATCAGAAGAGGCGAGGTTGATTGCCCGAGAAAAGTTAGCATCAGTTTCAAAAGGCAAAGATCCTTCAGCTGAGAGGCACGCGCTTCGTTCTGCTATTACAGTTGGCGAGTTATGCGAGATATACCTCAAGGATGCAGCTAACCGCATCAAACCATCAACACTCACATTAGATCATACTCGTATCAATGCTCATGTTCTTCCATTATTAGGTACGCGTACAGTGCGTAGCTTGACGAGGCTGGATATTGAGCGGTTCCAAAATGACATAGCTGATGGCAAGACTGCCAGACCTCGACCTAAGGGAGGGAAGGGTGGTCACCCTAAAGGAGGTCGTGGGGCAGCATCTCGAACCACTGATATGTTATCAACTATTCTAGAGTTTGCCTGTCATAGGAGC
>CALJMC010000166.1 GCA_937982385.1 uncultured Rickettsiales bacterium
CGACTACGGAATGGGAATGGACGATAATTCAATCCACCGCTGTTCACATTGTTGCGCTCTTCATGATCCAGTTCATATTCCGCATCAAAACCATATAGCACAGCAATCTCAGGAGAATTGAAGATTTGACGTGAGTAATTAGCATTGACAGACACAGACGACGCAACATCATCTCCACTATCTACGTTATAACGATTCACACCCAATCCAGCTGCAAGTGTAGCGCGACTATCAAGGCGGTGTAAATGCTTCACAGCAATACGATCACGCGTAGCATCATCAAGCACACCTTCTACAAATTCCATGTAAGGACGATGATATTCAAGTTCGAAGCCAGTCTGACCCAAACGGTTCACGAAGTCATAATAAAGACCTCCACCAAGCGTGTCATTATTCGCAAAGAGCGACGCTTTATACTGATCACCATTTTCCTGAACATTACGAAGAAATATCTCACCATCTTGGCGATTAGACTTAAAGCTTCCAAGACGACCATCAGCACGACGTATCGTTGTTGAGTCGACATCGTTATTACGCGCAATCAGCCCTAAGTCCCAGCCATCAGCGATAGTAGCAAAACCACTCAATGTTGTAATACGCTCGTCATTATCACCCAGACCACGCCATTCATGATCAATCTTGATATGCTGAGCATGCAACTTGTCAATACCACGCTTCAATTCAGCAATATCTTCATTCTCTGGTGCGAGGGCTTGCGCTTCTCTCAACAATTTGAGTGAACGGGGCCAGCGACCTGCAAAATTCTCTGCATTTGCGAGATAACCAAGATATTGTGCGTCTTGGCTATAAGACTCTTTCAGCGCGTTCAAACGATCAATCGCGTCATTATGATTACCTGTCTCCAAATCGATGCGTGCATGCGTCAACTGATTACGAAGGTAACGTTGCGCATCAAAGGCAGCGGATGATTGCTCACCTGCTTGCGTTGGCACAACAACCAATGAGCCATCACGGCCATTCGCAGCACTTAGTATCCACTCAGGCTTTGCAACAACCAATAGCTTATCATATCCCTGCGCCGCATAATTCACCCAGTCATGTGACGATGGAAGATTATCTGCAAAATGTTTGGTCGCAGACGCTGCTTGAGGATTTGGGTTTGTTGCCAATAGCAACTCACGCTGACCACCAAGAATTTTGTACGCCTTCAAGCCAGTTGCACCATCAAGACGCAGTGCTTTGCCTTGACGCGCATCGCCAGATGTCGGCATCGCAACATTTTCTTGAGCAAGTAGCAGACGCGCATCATTATAGCGTTTTGTTTCAACAAGAGCGGAAATCAAATCAGCTTTCAACACCTTATCAGATGGGTAAGCTTCAACTGCTTTATTGAAGGCAGCGAGCCCCTCTTTCTCTTGACCAGAGAAAATCATACTTGTTGCTGCTTTGGCTCTCATATCCGCAGTTTTCACTGGTGCTTCACTCACCAAATGGCGCACAGCATCATAGTAGCGCTTCGCTTCTTTGGTTTGATGATCACGGCGCAACAATTCTGCATAATAATAGTAAGACAAATAGGCTTCATTATCGAATGCAGGCTGATCGCGATATTCATTTAAATACTCACCCAAATATTCCTCAGCTTGGGAATAATAGGCTAGATTATACGAACTCACACCAATCTCACGCAAGGCTTCTCTATCATTAGGCACTGCATTATGGAGCATTTTATAAGCTGATTCTGCCTCACGGTTTAGACCGCTATCGGCTGCAAAACGTGCATATTGACGCACGGCTTCAGGCGCCATACGTTTTTCTTGAATACGTGGCAACATCTTAGCAATTGCGTCGCGGTTTCCTAGGTCATACTGACCTTGCAAATACGGCGTCATAATCGCAGAATCATAAGCAAGTGCTTCGTTACGATCAACAAAGTTTACCAATGTTTCCGGGCTAGAATAATCTGCCAAGATTTTATACCATTGTGAACGTTCAACATCATTTGTCGTAGCAGTTGCACGATTATTAACCCATGACATTTGACTCTCATTAAGACGAGGGCCCCATATATAAAGCAACTGACGTACTTCAACGGATGAAGGAGACTTATTAGCCGCTAAACTCACGAATAATTGCTCAGCATCATTCTTATAGCCCTTCTCTAGCAACGCATAGGCAATGTTGCGACGCTCTTCATGAGATACACCAGGCTGCTGGGCCAACTTCACCCAAAATTCGCGGGCTTCCGCTACCTTACCTTGGCGTTCAAGATTTTCTGCATACACATACACCCAATTGCCACCTTCACGCAAAGCATACTGCTTCACATATGGCATCGCCACATCCAAACGCCCAGCATCTATCAGCGCATAAATAAGCGAGAGGCGACGCTGCTCAGACATTGGCTTGGCAAGCTGAGACGCAGCAAAACGGCCAAGTTCTTTACGGTATGACGGATCACGCCCAGCCTGCGCTACAAGCGCAGAAAGATAATTATCCGCATCTTTAGCACTCATAGTGCTGTTTTGCTCAAGTAGTTTCAAAGCCTCAGAAAAACGACCCATCTTAATGTAACCATTACTCAAATAACCACGTGTATTTGCGTTTGGTGAGCGTGCGAAGAGACGCTCTGCAACTGATGTCGCAAGACCATAATGTCGGTTATCCGCACTCATGAAATAGAGATCCGTAAGCAAGCTATCTGTCACGATTGGAGAAGCCTCGCGAGACGCTAACCATGCACGCACTTCATCCTTCTTACCTGATGCAGCAGCAAGCCTTACCCAAACACTCTCAAGACGTTCAGATGTTGAATCACTACGATTCTTTTCGATAAATGCGAGGCCATCATTATAATCTCTCATAGTGAGATATAACTCACTTGCCGAAATCACATCATTTTCAGAGAATGTTTCGCGGTTGGTAAATTCTGTGAGGAAGCTGCGGGCACAGCCTTTCTTGCCTACTAGCATGCAATTCCTTGCTATCACCATCTTTTGCCCATCGGTCACTATTTCCGAACGTTTATAAAGATCAATTTTACTATCGATATCGCTTTCACGATTTGCCAAGCCTAGCACAATGTCGAATAATTGGTTTGTTCCACGATACGCAGCATCACCCAAACGACTATTCACCTGCTTAAGCAATGAACGGCGCTTCTCGATTAATGCCATCTCAGTCAAAATAATCGCATCAGCTTCACTCGTATTAATACCGAGAGAATCATACAGTTTTGTTGCGGTATCTGTTTCATCACGCTTCAATGCAAGAATAAGATAAACTGCATGCAAGTCATCCGGCAATACATTTTGATCATCTAGCTGACTCAGCAATGAATATGCCTTTTCATCTTCACCCGTAAAAGAGTACAAATAAATTTGTTCAATGATTAATGGCGTGGACGTATATAGATCGTCCCCGTAAGAATTTAGAACAGATTGTGCACTCGCCACTTCACCTTTGTAGCGCAATAGACTTACTAAACGCGCCACTTGCTCTGGAGTGCCACTATTTTCTTTCCATGCTAGTACAGCCGCGTAAGCATCTTGTTTACGATCGGCATCTAAGAGGAGATTCACCATCAACTCTTCAGCATCAAACGTGAAGAGCGCAGCATCTTTTTCTTTAAGCTGCTCAAGCGCTACAATAGCTTCTTCAGGCTTGTCTGTAGCAGCGAATACGCGCGCAAGTTCAACCACTTGCTCACCGGTCAATTCTGATTGCTCACCAGAAAGCTGCGCAAGCACTTCCGCTTGTTTGTCATAATCGCCTGAGAAATTATAAATATCAGAGAGTCTCTTCAGAACTTCAGGGTTTGAAGCGCGCTCATTAATGCGCTCTAGCACTTTAAGATAATCATCGGGGCGCTGCGCGTACTGATAAAGATTACCCAGTTCGTTAAGTGCCTTCATGTCATCAGGATGGTTTTCAACATAAAGCTCCAAGACTTCTACAGCCTTATCAACCGAAGCTGATTCAAGGTATAGCTTCTTCAACGGATCAACTACTTCTGCAGTAATCTCCCCCGCCTCTAAGCGCGCACGATAATGAGACTCGACATCGCCATAGCGATCATCCACTTGCTCCTTGTAAAGCATGTAATTTACTTCTTGCTCAGACGGCACAAGAAAATAACTTGCCCCAACCCCTACTATAGCTACCAGTAGAATTACTAGAATAACTCGTTTCATAAAATGTAGTCCCTTATCCTTACATTCCCTTGATCACGACATGTACTGCATGTCCTGCTTGAGGAGGAATATTTATTTCTAAAATCCCATCACTTTGATTTTCAACTTGTGCTGAATACACAATTTCACCATCTTTTGCAACTTCAACTTCGAACGCCATATTATTTTCTTTTATACTCGGCATCCTCAACCTAATTAAACTCTGTCCAAAACCCGACGCTTTAAATGTTAACAAACTATTAACAAATTGCAAGTCTTTTATAATCCAATTGCTTTCGATCAGATAGGGGGAACTCTCAGACGCATAGCTACCAAGGGATCTAAGCCTTTTCAACGAAACAATAGGAGCTTCATTCACAGGGTCCAAACTGACATATAAACTGCCTTGATGATAATTGTAACCGAGCACGCCGGATGATTTATCGAAATCCACCATCAATTGAAACGCACGATCAAAACGAATAGTTTGCAAATTCTTACGGTTTGTAATGCGCCACGACTTTTCTCCAACTTTATGCAACGTTGTCGAATAAAACCCTTGTGCAGTCTTCACATATTGCGACGTTGTCAGCGGAATAATAGCGCTCTTACGAGCGAAATTAAGATTCTCTTTTACCGCATTAACACTCGCATTCTTTTGACCAGAATACATGTGATAATAGATATTAAATGGCGCCACTCTTTTGGGCTGCCCCGTATTCATGACCGTATTTTGCAAATATTTAAACCCATAGAAACGCCCAGTCCACAAATCAGTGTACGTATTCTCATTGCTATTGGAAGAATAGACCTGAACCTCTTTACCTACGCGCAACCCATACGGCGCCACCGCAGTATAGGATGGATATTCATTATCATAGCGCGAATCCCCACCATTGATATTTTGAAACCCTGCTTCACGAACACGTTTTAACGTTTTCTCGGTTGGCGAAGTGTCACCAGACCACTGAATCAAATCCACCTCTTTACCTTCAGGCACCAATTCCTTAATGATAGCGATAGAGCCTTCTATCTCGCGTTCCATAGAAAATGGTTCGCACGCATAACTACGTGGCGTAGAATAAATCTCATTTGTGCGCTGGTTCTTAGCACGCGTATTTAGCTTTGCTTCATGCTCAGGATGTTTATTGAAATACGCCTCCCAAGGCGTCACCATATCATCACCAAACACCTCGGTATACAACCCTGTATTGCTCGGCTTCTTAGGATATGCATTTAAGAATGTCACTTCTTTTGCATTATAGGCTGGATCATCCATCATAGACCATTCAAGAGGGTGACTATGGGTATGACTACCGGCCTGAATATGCGGAAGCTTAAAGACTTCGATAGCCGCCTTCCTACTTACAGGCAATCCATAGCATGATTCATCAATATCGGACGTCACCACACTCACTGTTACAGGAAGGTCTGGATAAGGCTCCAGCAGCTCAAGACGTACAACATCCGCTGCAATCACCTGCTTTTTGCGATATTTACGTATTTCCGACACATTGTTCCATCCATCACCATCAATATGGCTGTAAAAAATGCGACGACCATTGATTGTCGTAATATCCACCTTTGGATCAACCTCTTCATCTAGCACCTTAGAAAAGAATAAGAATGGATTCACATACCACTGATAGATATAAGTTTCATCTTCATCACTCTTCATCTGCTCTAGCTTCTGTTTTTCTTTTAAACGAATAAGTTTATTGCGCAAAATTTTCTTTGCATCAATTTCAGGGCGCATCGCCTTGTCTTGCATAATTTTTTTAGCATAACCACCTTCAATATGTGCACCTCTCTGCTCAGCAGTGGCCTGCTTCAAGGCTGCCTTCCTCTTCTTATCCTCAGGATTATCGGGCGTGGTATGCGCCAATCCTTTAAACAGTGCGTAATTAGCAGAAATATATCCACCATGCTGCCCTGCAATGATCAGATCACTTGCCTGAGAAGAATCTGGCGAAGAACGCACCCGCAAATAGGTCTTTGCCTTACCATCAATCGCCGTCTTTCCTCCATAGGCAGGAAGCGAATCTTTAAAATCACGTTCAAACCCTGTCATTTCTTTATCTCGGTACAGGATCTCTGCCTTATAGGTTACGGACTCATAGCTGTCCGTATCGCGCATCCCCATCAACGCATAAAGCTTATTGAGCTTTGCGCGACCTTCGACCCTCTTTTTATATTCATCGGACACGCCCATAGAGCCAATAATAATAATCTTTTTTCCTGACTCTGACATTGCAATCAGCCAATCAAGAAGCTCATCCATATCACGCTTATGATTTTCATTTGAGAGCCAAAAAAGCACCGCACGATACTCCTTTCCCAGCGATGGAAGGGGATCGTAAATACTTTGATAATTCACATCATAACCGAGATAATTGAGCGGCATTTCAGCAAAAAGATGCGCACGTGAATAACGAACCCCCTCATAGCTCTTCACATTATGCAAAGCAAGAATCTTCCTAGCAACAATTTGCCCTTCCGATGCGTGCACAGACGGCGCATAATTCATGCACAGAAAAACCATCAATGACAGCAACAACACTATTTTTTTAGAATGGTTCAACATAATGCCTTTCAAGCTCTTCTTGCGCAACATAGGGAATAAGCCCCTTTTCACGACGTTCGGCATAGAGCGCCCTCACATCATCTTTGGATGTATTTTCTATATCCACAAAATCCAATGAATAAAACTCTACATCTGGGACATGACCTTTAACACCACCCATCCATGCATAGGTTCTCTCTTGCTGCTTACCTTCTGATAACAGCC
>CALJMC010000167.1 GCA_937982385.1 uncultured Rickettsiales bacterium
TTGACATTGTTTTCCTGTAATTGGCTTGGCCATGATAAGTCTCCTAGTGGTAATTATAGAGAAAAACATTTAACAAGATATGAAAAACCACTAATAACAATGTAATCGTACCATTATTTAAACATGATATAAAGAATGAACCCATGAAACTTTATGGCATCCCACAATGTGACACCGTCAAAAAAGCTAAAAAGTGGCTTGAGTCTCAGTCCATCTCCTACGACTTTCACGATTATAAAAAGCTCGGAGCAGATAAGAGCATTTTGGAGAAAGCCTGCAATGCATATGGCTGGGAAGCAGTGTTAAACAAGCGCGGCACCACATGGCGCAAGCTGGATGATACTATTAAAGCCTCTGTCACGGATGCCCCCTCCGCCATTATGATCATGATGGAACATACCTCCACCATCAAACGACCTATTGCTCTCACAAGTGATGAAACCTGCATTGTCGGCTTCAATGAAAATGAGTGGAAGGAAACGTTTAACGTGTAATATCTGAGTTCTGCGGAACGTGACCATCAACAGTTTTTTTTCGAAGGATTAAACATTGCACCTCCAGGGTTATTATCTTTAATACCAGACGTATTCCCGCGCGTGGTATTTAAACTATCAGGGCACTCTGGATGCTTAGGTTCAGAAACTGGTTCATGAGGTACTATTCCTTTTGGAGAACCAACAGGAATAACATTCGGAGCCATTGCTCCTGCAGGATTTGTATCTTTAGACATAACTTTTTTTCCTTTAAAAATTTTGAATATATATTATGCCACACAATTATTACAGCTTGATGACACTCATCAAAAAAAATACAATGCCTATAGAAGTTAACGCGTTAATCGAGTATAAGAAAAATTAACCGTTTTACTTAGGGTAAAGATTAACAATACTTGGAATTATTAATGCTTAATACACCTTCCCTCCATATGAGCACCTTAGAGCTTGAAGATGAAATCCTTCGCCTCAAGGACGAAATGAACGCGGTTATCCTCGCCCATTACTATCAGGATGATGATATTCAAGACATTGCCGACCATACGGGTGACTCCCTCGACCTCGCGCGCAAGGCTGCGGCTACTGATGCTGATGTGATTGTATTTTGCGGGGTGAAATTTATGGCTGAGGGTGCGAAGATTCTCAAGCCATCCGCCACCGTATTATTGCCCGACCTCAAAGCGGGCTGCTCACTGGAAGATTCCTGCCCGCCGCCTGAATTCAAAGCCTTTCGTGAAAAACACTCCGATCATGTCTCCCTCACTTACATCAATTGCTCGGCTGAGGTGAAGGCGCTGTCTGATATTATCGTGACCTCGACCAATGCGGAGGCAATTGTTGACCAAATCCCCAAAGACCAGCCGATTCTCTTCGCACCTGATAAACATCTCGGCGCTTATCTCGCCAAGAAAACAGGACGCGATATGCTGCTCTGGGATGGCTCATGCATGGTGCATGAACGCTTCTCTGAGGAGGAATTGGTGAAGCTCAAAGCCCGTCACCCCAACGCTACCATCATCGCCCACCCAGAATGCCCTGAAACATTGCTCACCTATGCGCATCACATCGGCTCGACCTCATCACTCCTTAAATATACCGAAGACCATGCAGGGCAAGAGTTCATCGTCCTCACCGAACCGGGTATCTTCCACCAGATGGAAAAGCGCTCCCCCGGCTCCACCTTTATTCCTGTCCCGGGAATGCTAGAAGGCGGCGGCTGTGTAAGCTGCAATAACTGCCCCTATATGAAGCTAAACACCTTGGAAAAACTCTATCTCTGCATGCGCGACCGCACACCAGAGCTACTGCTAAGCGAAGACCTAATCACCCGCGCCAAAGCACCCCTAATAAAGATGCTGGAAATGTCAGATGCCCTCCCTAAAGGCGGGTTTGGGCGGGATTAGTGATGACAGGAAAATATACACCACCAAAGCCAACAAAAGATGACCATTATGCAGCAGCTGCAAAAGTTGCCGCTAACATGTTGCCAGTAATAGGTGGCGCAGCAGCAGAATTAATGAATTTTGTTATCACTCCAACGCTCGAGACTAGACGTAATGAATGGATGATAATGATTGGAGAAGCTCTCGAACGCCTTGAGAACGAAAAAGGACTTTCTATTGAGTCACTGAAAAATAATGAAGAATTCATTGATGTATTTCTCGAAACATCCCGCATTGCAATTCGCACAAGCCAAAAAGAAAAACATGAACTATTAAGAAACGTAATACTTAACGCTGTTATTAAAGAATATCACCTGAACTCTCCACTAGAGAGTATTTTTCTATCTTGTTTAGACGAGTTCTCAATTCTTCATATAAAAATGCTACTATTTTTTGCAGAAGAAAGTCACCAGCTCTACCTAAATAAATATTCTCACAAGAATTTAACAACAAAAGATTTCTTAAAAATAAAGTTCGATAGCATTGACAATGATGCTTTAGAAATAGTCTGGAACTCGCTTCAAAGAAAAAGCATGTTTGAGACAAAAAGCTATGTGTATGGAACTGCATACGGAGACTCATATATATCCCAAAACAAACCAAGCGTTACTTTATCCAATACTGGAAAGAAATTCTTGGAATACATATCATCACCCTTTAAAGAAAATGGATGACAATTAATACCCTCTATCCTCAACGGGGATATGTTCTACGCCTTCCATGTCGGGGTTCATGCGTACGGCGCGGTCGGACATGACTATGCTGCCACCTGCGCTGTAGGATACCATTGAATGTTTTAGCCATTTTGCGTCGTTTCGGGCGGGGTAATCGGTACGATAATGTGCGCCACGGCTTTCGGTACGGTGGAGGGCTGCTGCCATGGTCACTCTAGCCTGAGAAAGCACATTGCCGGTTTCCAAAGCAGCGACTAATTGATTATTCCATACCATTCCCTGCTCATCCATATGCAGGTTATTTGTGAAATCATCATTGATATTTTCAAGCGTAGCAAGCCCAGCATTTAAACGCTTATCATCGCGCAAAATACCGCATTTTTCATCCATTGTTTTTTGCACTTCTTTGCGAACATGCGTTGGCCAAATTTCACCTTTGCTGAAACGAAGCCCATCAAAATGTACGAGGGCTTTATCGAACGATGCTTTTGGGATGTCGGCTTCCGTCAGCTTGGGGAAATCCTTTGAGCGCGCGCCACGTTCGCCTGCGAATTTGCCGAACACGACCAAATCGAGCAGCGAATTACAGCCCAAACGGTTCGCGCCATGCACAGAATTGCACGATGCCTCACCAATCGCCATCAAGCCTTTCACGAGCTTGGTATGACTAGCAGAATCCTCCATCACAACTTCGCAATTCCGCGTGGAGGGAATGCCGCCCATCGTATAATGTGCGGTTGGGCGCACAGGGATTGGCTCTTTCATAATATCCACATCCGAGAACCATTGTGCGAGTGTCGCCACCGTCGGCAGTTGCTCTACCATCATCTTTTTGTCTAAATGCGAAATATCCAGATGCACATGGTCGCTATTAATACCAAGCCCGCGCCCCTCAGAAATTTCACTCATAATCGCGCGCGTCACCACATCACGCGAGGCAAGCTCCATATAGCTCGGCGCATAACGTTCCATGAAACGTTCACCACCTTTGTTCAGCAGATACCCGCCCTCGCCTCTGCATGCCTCCGAAATCAGCATGCCTTGAGGGAATAAACCTGTCGGATGAAACTGCACATATTCCATATCTTCCAGCGGAATCCCTGCACGTAGCGCCATTGCGCCGCCATCACCTGTACCCGATGATGCGCAAGTGGTTGAGCGATAAACCTGACCATAACCGCCTGTAGCAATAATCGTTTCATGCGCCAAAAACACATGGAGCGTTCCCGTTTCCAAATCCCACGCCAACACGCCATTGCAGCCGCCATCCTCGGTCATCAGCAAATCGAGCGCAAAGTATTCGATAAAATAATCAATGTCATATTGCTCAGAATGCTTGGTTAAGCCCTGCATCATCGCATTGCCAATTTGGTCTTGCGCGGCGCAGGCGCGATAGGCCATCTCCCCTTTACCAAAATTGGTCGACATCCCGCCATAGGCGCGTTGATAGATGTTACCATCTTCATCACGGCTGAATGGCACGCCCATTTCATCGAGTTCTTTAATGGCGTTCGGTGCTTCTTTACACATATAGGCAATGGCATCTTGATCGCCCAGCCAATCCGACCCACGCACCGTATCATAGACATGCCAACGCCAATCATCAGGGGTGACATTGCCCAACGCTGCATTAATTCCACCCTGCGCTGCCGCCGTTTTGCTGTTGAAGGGTGGTACTTTGGTGACCAACGCCACATCCGCACCCTCTTTCGCTGCCGCAATCGCCGCGCGCAAGCCCGCACCACCCGCACCAATAATCAGCACATCATGGCTATGGGTTACAATATCATAGGCTTTGACTGTCACACATCTATCCGTTAAAGTCCGTTGAATTCCCAAATGGGAAGCCTTTAAACATCGCAGGGAAACAGCATAAATGCAACCACGATTTGCAGACTATCAACC
>CALJMC010000168.1 GCA_937982385.1 uncultured Rickettsiales bacterium
CCGTCGCTTGCGCATACGCAAACTGACCTTCTGCTGTCGTGCGGCACGTATCACGCATCGTCACATATCCACGCTGAATACCCGTCGTATTGGCATTCATGCATGCCGATAACATTAAGCTACTAAGGAAAGTAAGTATAATATATTTCATTCTTTATCCATATGGGCTTTGCGCGACGCCACTTCATCTAGTTGTTGTTGTTGTTTCTTATCTTTAGCCTTTTTACGACGCAGTGCTGCACGCTGTTCTGCTATTTCATATTTTTTCATTTCACCGAACAAATCCGCTATCTCGTCCGTCAGCTTATTTATCCGCGCGGTCAATTCTACCACATCTTTCGCTATTTTCTGACGTTTTTTCTTAATATGATTAGAAAAGTCGCCAAAGAAGTTCCCCATATCAGCAAGTTCTGCTGATAAATCGAGCTCATTTTGCAAATCATCTTGGAGCTTCTGCGATTGCTGAAGGTAGCTATCGCGCTTATCCTCCAGCACTGCCATACGCTTTTTCAGCTCATCAATATCGCGTTTTCTCAACTTGATGAGTGTGGTAAGCCCCTTCATTATTTATTACGCCTGAGCGGAATTGGCCCACCTTGCTGCTTACCCTGTCTTTGCTGTTGCCCAGCGTTCGGATCGAATGGGTCGGTTCCTAGCGCTGGCGGCCATTCAGCCAACCCCAAAATAGCTGCCAAGTCAGCATAGCCTTCTGCCAAGGTTGATTTTTCTTCCATTGCCTGCCCCAAAAATGCTTCCAACGCAGGATGAAAATGAATTGCTCTATCTACGCTCGGATCAGAGCCTCTGCGATAGGCGCCTAAACGAATCATCTCTTCCATGTCTTCATAAGCAGACATCAACTGACGTGCTGCTTTAATCAGTTTATTTTCCATCTCACTATTACAATCGGGCAACATCCGCGAGACACTCTTGAGAATATTAATCGCAGGATAGCGACCGCGCTCAGCAATCCCACGTTCTAAAATTACGTGACCATCCAAAATACCCCGCACAGCATCCGCTACAGGTTCATCAGTGTCACCGCCTTCCACGAGCACAGTAAACAGGCCCGTAATGCTACCACTGCCTTTCAAACCCGGGCCGGCACGCTCCAATAGCTTTGGTAGCTCTGCAAATACGGTAGGCGTATACCCCTTACTCGTAGGCGGCTCACCCACAGACAAACCAATTTCACGCTGTGCCATCGCAAAGCGTGTCACACTATCCATCATGCAGAGTACATCTTTGCCCTCATCACGAAAATATTCAGATACTGACATCGTCGTGTACGCCGCTAAACGACGCATCAAGGCGGATTCTGCTGAGGTAGAGACAATCACGACCGAACGCGCCATGCCCTCTTCGCCCAAATCATCCTCAATAAACTCTTTTACTTCACGTCCACGCTCGCCAATCAACCCGATCACATTCACGCTTGAGGTCGAGAACTTCGCCAACATCGACATCATAATCGATTTACCCACACCCGAGCCGGCAAAAATGCCTAAACGCTGACCATGACAGCATGTGAGAAATGTATTCAACGGACGAATACCTAAGTCGAGCTTACCTTCAACGCGTCCACGTTGATGCGATGGTGGCGGCGTGTTCATCACAGGTACCAAACGCTCACCCATCTGCACAGGACCTTTGCCATCTATCGGGTTACCAAACGCATCCAACACCCGCCCAAGCCATGATGCATGCGGACGAATCGTCGCACCGCCCTCCATCACCTCAACCTTGCAACCAGGGCCAATGCCCTCGACTGAGTCAAACGGCATAAGCAGCGCATCATTACTATCAAAGCCAATCACCTCGCAAATGATGAACGGAATCGCTTCATTGCCAGATTTCTTATAAACCTTACAGCGCGAACCAATCGACATAAATGAATCAAGCCCGCCGCACGTCACCATCAACCCGCGCACAGACGTCACCACACCTGTTAATTTCACAGGAGAAAACCCAGTTAGTAACGATTTGGTCTGTTCAAACATTAATATTCCTTTTAGGCGCATCAGACTGACACGGAATTATCACACTAACAGTATAAAGCCTTTTAACGCTTTGCGAAAGTCTGTTACCGCTTAATTTAGCTCTAATTTAAAGATAAAGTTTGTAAAGTTGTTAATTTAACGTTATATTAACTATTACGATCTATGAATTGTTAACAATTATTAACGAGTCAAAAACCCTAGGGAGCCAAACGATATGCGCGTATTATTAGTAGAAGATGATGCATCGACCGCCAAAGCAATTGAACTGTCACTCGCATCAGAAGGCATCATTTGCGACACCACTGAGCTGGGTGAAGAAGGCTTAGAGATTGGCCGCATCTATGACTATGACATTATTATACTCGATTTAATGCTTCCAGATATTGACGGTTATGAAGTGCTTCGTCGCTTCCGTGCTGCAAAGGTTGCAACCCCTATTCTTATTCTCTCAGGTCTCTCAGGTCCTGATCAGAAAATTAAAGGTTTGGGCTATGGCGCTGATGATTATTTAACAAAGCCATTCAACAAAGGTGAACTTATTGCGCGCATTCAAGCAATCGTTCGTCGTTCAAAAGGGCATTCAGAATCTATCATCCGCACTGGCAGATTGAGCGTTAACCTCGATTCCCGCGCTGTAGAAATTGATAGCAAAGGCATTCACCTTACCAGTAAAGAATATGCAATCCTCGAATTGCTCTCACTTCGTAAAGGCTCCACCCTGACCAAAGAGATGTTCCTAAACCATCTTTATGGCGGCATTGATGAGCCTGAGCTAAAAATTATTGATGTATTCATCTGCAAACTTCGCAAGAAACTTGCTGAAGCATCAGGTGGCGACAACTATATCGAAACCGTATGGGGTCGCGGCTATGTACTAAAAGAACCTGAAGGACAATCAGCAGCCGCTGAAGCTTCAGCGACTGAAGAAGCATAAGCTACATTCTGTCATGCCAGCGAAAGCTGGTATCTCAAGAAATTAATCGGAAAAGATCCCGTGTCGTAGCACGGGATGACGAAAAACAGGCGGCATCTTCGGGTGTCGCTTTTTTTATGCCCTTCCCGTCCATTCTCCACTCATGCATAAACGGTTCATAGCGAACAGACTTATGCGAGAGGAGAACTTTCTATGCTACAATCATTATTCGGGTCGAAGCAGACCACACCATCGACAAAATCTCAGGAGCATAGCTGGTATGCCTCGATGCAAGCATATGTGCAGCAACCCAGCGCCGCGATTTGGAGCAAACGTGACTATAGCCGTTTTGCCAAAGAAGCGTATCAGCAAAATGTCATCGCGCATCGTGCTATCTCCATGATTGCTAAAGGCGCAGCCAGCGTAACGCTCAACGTCACCCGCCGCGATACATCAGACGCGGTGCAACTAGTAGAATCAAAACATCCGCTCTGCACATTACTCTCATCCCCCTCACCACTCAAAGCCTATGGCAGCTTTTTCGAGGAGCTCTATAGCCACCGTCTCATCTCAGGAAATGCCTATATCCAAGCCGTGGGTGTGGCAGGTGAAGCGCCACGTGAATTGCATTTGCTCCGCCCAGACCGCATGAGCGTGATTGCAGGTGCGGCAGCCCTTCCCGCTGCCTATCACTATAAAACTGAGCATAAACTGCTGCAATTCCCTGTCGATCAAATTTCTGGGGCAAGTCGCATCCTCCATCTCAAAGAATTTCACCCGACCGACGATTGGTACGGACTATCCCCTATCGAAGCAGCCGCCTATAGCATCGACCAGCATAATCAAGCAGGTGAATGGAATCAGTCACTCTTGCAAAATGGTGCGCGTCCAAGCGGTGCGCTCGTGGTAAAAGCCAAAGATGGCGGCACAGGACATTTATCCGAAGAACAATATTACCGCGTAAAGGGTCAGATTGACGAACAATTCAGCGGCGCGGGCAATGCAGGACGCCCACTCTTGCTCGAAGGCGGTCTCGAATGGAAAGAGATGAGCCTCAGTCCTAAAGATATGGATTTTATCGAGTGCAAAAACTCTGCCGCGCGTGACATCGCTCTCGCTTTTGGTGTGCCGCCACAACTTCTTGGCATTCCTGGTGACAATACCTATAGCAACTTGGCGGAAGCCCGCCTCTCACTATGGGAGCAGACCATCATCCCGCTCGTTTCCAGCACCGTCAATGGTTTGGGGCAATGGCTAGCCCCGATGTTTGACGGCACGCTCAGCATCTCCGCAAATTTGGATAATGTCAGCGCCCTCGCCATCAAGCGTGATGCGTTGTGGAAACGCGCAACGTCTGCCACCTTCCTGAGCGACGATGAAAAACGTGCGATGGTTGGACTAGCACGCACCGCGCAACAATAGGAGACAGAAAATGAATGATTACGAAAGAAAAGTGGGCAACTCAATGCACCAACATAAACGACTTGCATGCACTTTATCGCTCAAATCTATTGGTGAAGCAGGAACCTTCGCAGGCTATGGCAGCGTGTTTGACGTCGTCGATAATCAGAAAGACATCGTGCTCCCTGGTGCATTCCGCGACACACTCGCAGCACGCGGCGACACAGTAAAACTACTCTGGCAACATGATATGGGTGAACCAATTGGACGCATTGAGAACATCATGGAAGATGAGAATGGCCTCTATGTGCAAGGTCGCCTGATGCTCGATTTAAGCCGGGGACGCGAGGCTTATAGCCTGCTTCAAGAAGGCGTAGTGCAAGGAATGAGCATTGGCTACAGCCCTGTGCGCTATCGCATTGACCCAGATACGGGTGTGCGGTTGCTCGAAGCGGTTGACCTCTATGAAGTAAGCTTAGTCACCTTCCCCGCCAATGAGGCTGCACAAATTACCGTGGTGAAACATGCAGGCGACATTACAGACACAAAGAAAACCAACGAATGGGAGAACGCATTAGAATGTGGGCAGATAATTAAGCTGTCTGACGCATTGGACAGAGCAAAAGCATTATTGAAATAGGGTGCGTGATGATGTGGTTACGCGCGCAACAGCACGAGTCAGCCCTGAGCGTCACGAAGTGACTTAGCCTTGCGGAGGACAGCATGTCCGTAGCAGGGACAACAAGAACTACTAAGCCGCTTTCTGCATCGCGATAAACTGCTCAGCATTCACTGGCATAGAGCCAAGGAATGAAACCGTTTTCGCTTTAATCGGCGTACGTGGGCGGTTCAAGTCAACAATACGGTCAAACACGCTAATCGGCGTAGGTTGCACGGCATTGTTCATAAGCTGAGTGGCGAGAGTTGCCGGATTACTTAACGCACCTTGCAATGCCATAACAAGCTTTTGCCCTTGAATAAACTGTGATGCAAGCATACGAGCCGCTTCATGTTGTTTGGACAATGGCAATTGAGCAAAACTCGCAGAGGATGCTGCACGCTCTAAGCCAGATGTAACAGATGCCACAACTGCAGAGGCTTGCTCGCGAGAGAACGTAAGAGGCTTATGTTCGGTCATCGCTTCAAGATATGCTACACGCGCCATCGATTCCATATTGCCGCAGTTCGGGCGTACAGGTGACGCGGCGAAAATGGCAGAGGATGAAAAAGATACAGGCGTTTGTTGTTGCATGACTAGTTTTCCTTTTGTGCGAGGGTTGATCTCCAAACTGTGGGGATATTATCACTCGGCACCAAAAGAAAAAGTGACAGTTTTGTGACCATTCCACAAGCCAAGAATGTAGTTGCCTAAGTCACTCTAAATAATATTGAATTTCAAACACCAACCAACACAACAAGGAGAACTAACTATGAGTATTACTGAAATAACCAACCGCGTAAACAATCTTGGCAATGCGTGGGAAAGCTTCAAGCAGGTAAATAATGCCCGTTTGAACGAAATAGAGCGCAAAGGTTCTGCCGATCCGCTCTATCAAGAACATTTAGCTAAGATCAACCATTCGCTCAACAACTACAAACAGCGTGTTGATATGATTGAAACGGCTGTATCTCGCCCTGCCCTTGGTGCTAACACTGACACAAAGTCAGGTGTGCCGAGCGAATATAGCAAAGCATTCCGCACCTATTTACGCAAAGGCATGGATGCTGGCTTGGAAGCATTAGAGAGCAAAGCGCTTTCTGTTGGTTCTGACAGCGACGGTGGCTACTTGGTCACTGAGACGATGTCAGAATCTATCGTACGAAAGATCCATGAATCATCACCTATGCGTGCACTTGCTCGTGTTGAAATTATTTCTACAGATGCGCTTGACGTAATTGAAGATGCAAGCGATGCATCCGCTTCATGGACGGGTGAAACTGACAGCGTGACTGACACCACCACCCCACAAGTTGGCAAACATACTATTTTCACCCATGAAATGTATGCACAGCCGAAAGCAACGCAAAAGCTTCTCGATGATGCTGCAATTGATGTTGAGATGTGGATTGCTGAGAAAGTTGCCAACAAATTCGCACGTATGGAAGCAGGCGCTTTCGTAAGCGGTGATGGCACCAACCAGCCCAAAGGTATTTTGTCCTATGCTGACGGCACAAGCTGGGGTGAAATTGAGCAAGTGGCATCTGGCACAAGCGGTGAAGTGACTGCTGACGGACTTGTTGCGCTTTATTACAGCCTGCAAGAAGATTATGCACGCAATGCAACCTTTCTCATGAATCGTGCCGTGACGCAAAATGTACGTCTGCTTAAAGAATCTACTACCGACCAATATATCTGGCAGCCAGGTTTGGCAGCAGGTGCGCCTGATACGCTGTTGGGTGTTCCTGTGGCACAAGCAGCCGATATGCCTGTCGCTTCAGCAGATTCATTGTCTGTTGCAGTCGCAGATTTCTCTCAAGCTTATTTGATTGTAGACCGCATTGGTTTGCGCGTATTGCGTGACCCATTCACAGACAAACCATTTGTGAAATTCTACACCACCAAACGCGTTGGCGGTGAAGTAGTCAATTTTGATGCGATTAAAGTGATGACACTCTCAGCGTAATTCGCTGACTTAAGGTTAAGGGGTGGCGCTATGCAAGTGCCGCTCCTTTTCCTTGTTGTATGACATCTTTAGCAATATTTTTAATATCAGATAGTAAATCACTATTATTTTCCAAAAACTCAACAAAACCCTTAGGAACCGCTTCAGTAAATAGGCTCATTTCTAGAGCATTGTTAACTTCAGCGAGCTGGTCATAAGCACCAAGATATGCATTAGCATCGCCAATTTGACTCAATCGACGTATTACAGGTTCCGGCATTTTAATCCTATTGCCATTACTTTGATTATCCGAGCTATAGCTATCTAATGTCATTTTAAAAACGATAATATCGCTAAAGAGCTGAGCAGCATGTGATAAAGTAGTCATATATGCCTTATTATCATTACCGGCTAAACTACTAGCATGAACACTTAAGCGCCCACGCTGTCGTGCCAAATCTTTCTTGACGTCTGAAATGATGTTTTCAGGAGGGTCATTTGCAGCAACAGCCGTGCCTCTGACTAACTTAACAAGTTTATTGAGATGAAGGCTATCTTTGACCCACTCCTCAACCTGCTCATGTTTTTTTTGCCTCTTCAGGTCAAAAGGAAAAACATCGCTACTAGGCTTCTCACCATCTACCATAAAAGACCTCTTATTATTGTTTTGTCCCTTACCATACATCATTTTTATGACAGTGTCATGACAATGAGGAATGTTTCTAAGACAACACAATAGATACTATTCATTACGCCGTTGCGGGTGACACATGCAAACTCTTGACTCAAAGCCAGCAAACACATAGAATTAATGCAATAAAGTCTATAGGGGATGCCTGTGAGCAACGAATTATCACGTTCTGAAAAGATATTAGCGGAAAAAACGGTATGTATTCTACTCGTTCGGGGAGAAGACCCTGACGGTGGCGGCATCTATGCCTATGTTGCCGTGCGCGCTGATAAGCTTGAAGAATTCATGCAAGCACAGCAATCGGGTGAGTTCTATCCTGAAGATTATGGTGTAATTATTGAATCTGGCTCAGGTGAGCCTGACAATGAAGTGCGCGAACGCATGGAACGTGATTACGGCTTCAACCACAAAACGATGGTTGATGTCCCTGACTCCGAACAAGCGATTGACCTAACTCAACAAATTGTCAACGCCCCTGAAGCAAGTGGCTAATATTATTACAGTTCTTAGCCCCAGCTAAAATCGAAGTTCTCAGCAGTCAACCCAATCACCTCTAGCACCAGAATATCTTCTAAGTCATCATGCTGTATAAGAGAGCTTCCATTCACTTCTGAAATGGTAAGGCCAGAGAAATCAAGGCCCGTGACCTTAATCTCAATCATATCCACACCCTTTTTAAAGTCTGCAATGGCACCACCTGTATTTTTCTCAAAGCGAAACTTATCACGGCCCTCACCACCGACGAGATAGTCATTTTTATCGCCACCGACAAGCACATCATCGCCATCACCACCATAGAGCCAATCTGCCTCACCGTCACGACCACCTGACAAGGTATCATCTCCTGCCCCGCCAATAAGGTTATCCATCCCTGGGCCGCCTATCAGATTATCATTCCCAGCACCCCCATGGAGATCATCATGCCCTTCTCCACCCTGCAAGGTATCATCACCAGCACCGCCATGAAGCTCATCATCGCCCTTACCGCCAAGCAAGTTATCATCACCATCACCACTTATAACCGTATCATCGCCATCACCCGCATGCACAAGATCATTACCACCCTTAGTGGTGATCTTATCATCGCCCTCATAACCATAAATGGTGTCATTGGTGGCATCATCATAATTCAACACATCATTCCCAGTAGTCCCTCGAAAAATCGGCATAGCACACTCCTATATGTAAATTATTTTGGTAAATATTTTTTAAAGGTTATTACAACAGGCCAGATATTGCAAGCTCTACGGAGAAATCTCTTCTATCGAATATGGCGCTCTCACAAGAAAGGCGCCACCCGAAGATGCCGCCTTTCTTTCCGTTTTTATATCATGCTATGCAGAAGCGCGATGACCATTCTCTAGTCCTGCACGGGCAGATTTAGCTGCTGCTACCATCGCTGAAAGAGCATCTTTTACTTCCACCCAGCCGCGAGTTTTGAGTCCGCAATCTGGGTTCACCCAAAGCTGCTCAGGTTTCAACACCTCAAGTGCTTTTTCTAGCAACTGCTCCATCTCCGCTTGTGACGGTACGCGCGGGCTATGAATGTCATAAACACCCGGCCCAATCTCATTTGGATATTCAAACGCAACGAATGCATCCAAAAGCTCCATCTGTGAGCGTGACGTTTCAATGGAGATAACATCAGCATCCATACGTGCAACAGCTTCAATAATATCATTAAACTCAGAATAGCACATATGCGTATGAATCTGCGTGGTATCCTGCACACCTGACGCTGAGATGCGGAAACTATCCACCGCCCAATCAAGGTAGCCCTTCCAATCATTTTGACGCAACGGCAATCCTTCACGAAGGGCTGCTTCGTCAATTTGAATCACTTTGATGCCAGCCTCTTCAAGGTCATTCACCTCATCACGAATCGCAAATGCAATCTGTTTACAGGTCTCAGACTCAGGCTGATCATCACGCACGAAAGACCACTGCAAAATCGTGACAGGACCCGTCAACATGCCCTTCATCAAACGCTCAGTATTGTCTTGCGCAAATTGTGCCCAACGCACCGTCATCGGCTCAGGACGTGACACATCACCAAAGATGATAGGTGGCTTCACACAGCGAGAGCCATAAGACTGCACCCAACCAAACTTAGAGAATGCAAAGCCTTCCAGCTTCTCACCGAAATATTCCACCATGTCATTACGCTCGAACTCACCATGCACCAACACATCGATATCAAGCTCTTCTTGAATACGAATGCAACGCACAGTTTCTTCCTCAAGAAACGTATCATATGCCTCACGCGTCAACTCACCCTTCTTAAACTTCGCACGTGCTTGACGCACCTCCGTTGTTTGTGGGAATGAGCCGATGGTTGTGGTTGGCAATAGCGGAAGCTTCAACAACGGACGTTGCTGTGCTGCGCGCTCACCATAGGCCGACTTACGATTCTTATCCGCATCAGACGCCGCCCCTGCACGCTCTTTCACAAATGCATTATGAATACGTGTTGAGCTTGCGCGCGATGCCATCGCCGCTGCATTCTCAGCAAAGGCTGCATCATCTTTCACGCCATTGGCAGCATCTGCCAAATTACGGATTTCAGAAAGCTTCTGTTTCGCAAATGAAAGCCAGTTTTTAAGTTCACCATCAAGGGCTGTCTCAGAATCCAAATCTACAGGTGTATGAAGCAATGAACAACTCGGTGCAATATCAATCTTCTCTGCACCACGTGCGGCTACCGCAACATTAATCAGCTCTTCTGCTTTCGCGAAGTCTGTTTTCCAAATGTTACGACCATCCACAACACCGAGAGATAATGTTTTATCTGCTGGCACAGCCTTCAACACATCAGCCAATTGTTCGCGACCACGCACCAAATCCACATGTAGCCCAACGACAGGAAGGTTTGCCGCCACTTCGAGATTGTCACGTAAATCACCAAAATAGGTCGCAACGGTAATCTCTAGGTTAGTCGCCTCAGCCATTTGTGCATAAGCAAGCGTCATCGCCTCACGCATACCATCACACACTTCTGACACCAAACATGGCTCATCAAGCTGCACAGACTTCGCACCCGCCTCTTCAAGCTGCTTCAAAAGCGCAATATATTCAGGAACTAACGCTTCACGCAGTGGCTTCCACTCCGTATGATCATCACGCAATTTACCTGAATAAAGGAACGTAATAGGTCCCAACAACACAGGGCGTGTTTCGATACCCAGCGCTTTTGCTTCTTTATATTCATCAACAGGTTTTGACGTTGAGAGCTTAAATGAAGTTTTGCTCGTAAACTCTGGAACAATATAGTGATAGTTTGTGTCGAACCACTTAGTCATTTCCATCGCGGTCACATCGACACCGCCTGTTTGACGACCACGTGCCATCGCGAAATACGTATCCAAATCAATC
>CALJMC010000169.1 GCA_937982385.1 uncultured Rickettsiales bacterium
AAATTAAATCCTGTTGAACAAAGCGTCTCTGACATTGTGGTACCCTCCATTGAAGAACTGGGCTTTCGCGTAGTGCGCATCCGTTTATCTGGCCAAGATAAGGGCAAGGCTCTCCAGCTCATGATCGAGAAAAAAGATCAAACATCATTGAATGTTGATGATTGCGCTGAGGTGAGTCGCACTGCTTCATTATTATTGGAAGTCGATGATCCAATTCCTGGTGCCTATAACCTAGAAGTAAGTTCACCCGGTATTGATCGCCCCTTAACAGCTGAAGAAGATTTTGTTCGATATAAAGGGTTTGTTGCCAAAATTGAAACCGATACATTAGTTAATGGTCGCAAGCGCTTCAGAGGTGACATTAAAGACTGTAAAGACGGCGTCGTCACTATCACCGTTGATGCTGAAGATTTCGATGTGCCATGTGCTGATATTGCGCAATCAAAACTCGTATTAACAGATGAGCTGATTGCTGCTTATCAAAAGGATTCCTCAGCCGCTGTGGAATCCGCTTAGAATAAACATTTAACCAACTAACGCTAAAAACGACAATGAGAAGGAAATAACATCATGGGTGCAGTAGCAAACGAAGCTTTTGGTAGCATTGAAATCGTACAGATTGCAGATGCAGTCGCACGCGAGAAAAACATTGATCGCGCGATTGTCATTGATGCAATGGAGCAAGCAATTCAAATTGCAGGTCGTCGCAAATATGGTTACGAAAAAAATATTCGTGCTGAGATTAATGACAAAAATGGTGAAATCCTTCTCTATCGCATCACAACTGTTGTTGAAGAAGTTGAAGATGACAACATGGAGATTGCTGAAAAAGAGGCGCTTAAAATTGACAAGTCTCTTAAAGTAGGTGATGAAATTAAAGATCCTTTGCCGCCGATTGACTTTGGTCGTATCGCCGCGCAAACCGCAAAACAAGTGATTGTGCAGAAAGTACGTGATGCTGAGCGTGATCGTCAGTTTGAGGAATATAAAGACCGTATCGGTGAAGTTATCAATGGCACGGTAA
Source organism: uncultured Rickettsiales bacterium (assembly GCA_937982385.1). Lineage (GTDB taxonomy): Bacteria > Pseudomonadota > Alphaproteobacteria > Rickettsiales > UBA998 > CALJMC01. The sequence continues at coordinate 1,025 of CALJMC010000169.1, forward strand.
AACGTGTTGATTATGGTAATGTTACCATTGATTTTGGCAATGCAGAAGGCGTCATTCGCCGCGAAGAGATGATTCCCCGTGAACGCTTCCGTACAAATGATCGCGTGCGTGCTTATGTCTATGACGTGCGTCGTGAAGTATCTGGCCCTCAAATTTTCCTCTCTCGCACCCGCCCAGAATTCATGCAAGCACTCTTCGCACAGGAAGTTCCTGAGATTTATGATGGCCTCATTGCCATTAAAGCGGTTGCTCGTGACCCTGGTTCACGCGCTAAAATCGCTGTTACAAGTTATGATCCGAGCGTAAACCCTGTGCTTTCATGTGTAGGTGTTCGCGGTGCACGTGTGCAAGCAGTCGTGCAAGAACTTCAAGGCGAAAAAGTTGATATTATTGAGTTTGCAGAAGATCCTGCAACCTTCGTTGTCAATGCTATATCTTCAGCTGAAGTATCCAAAGTGGTGATCGACGAAGAAAAAATGAAAATTGAAATCGTCGTTCCTGATGATCAGTTAAGCCTCGCTATTGGTCGTCGTGGACAGAATGTACGTCTCGCATCACAGCTTGTTGGCTGGTCGATTGACATTTTGACGGAAGAAATTGAGTCTGCACGTCGTACCGAAGAATTCTTGCGCCTATCAGCGCTCTTTGTTGACGCACTGAATGTGGAAGAAGTAATTGCGCATCTTCTAGTAACAGAAGGCTTTGCATCGATTGAAGAAGTAGCATTTGTGCCCGTTGACGAGCTCGCTAGCATTGAAGGTTTCGATGAAGATGTAGCAACAGAATTGCGTCAGCGCGCACGCGACTCATTGGAAGAACGCTCAGCGAACGAAGCAAAAGCAATGAAGAAACTTAAAGTCAAAGCGGACTTGAAGGACTTTGATGGTGGACTAGCTTCTGAGCAAATCATTAAGCTTGCTGAACAAGGCATCCAAACTCTCGATGATTTGGCTGACTTGGCGGCAGACGAACTGACCGAAATGCTTCCAGATGCAAATTTCACTGAGACACAAGCGAATGATATTATCATGAAAGCACGTGCTCACTGGTTTGCTGACGAAGAAGAAGTCACTACAGAAAAGGAAGCTGATGGAGAAGCAGACGCTTAAATCAGAATCAGGTGAAGCCGCCACATGCATCGTAAGTGGCGCAGAATTACCTAAACAAAACATGCTCCGTTTGGTTTTATCGCCAGACGGAGTTTTGCTTTGTGACGTGAAGGGCAAGCTCCCTGTGGAGGGCGTTTATATTCAGCCTGATAGCAAAATCTTACACGTTGGCTTTGAACAAAAACTCATCGCAAAACATTTGTCAGCAACCCTTCCAGATGATTTCGACATATCAAACTTCATACGAAACACTCGGAGTCAGCTATACAAACGTTTAGCAGAGTGGCTGAGTATGGCTAATAAATCAGGGAGCCTCACTTCAGGGTTTGTGAAAGTCGAAAGCGCATTACGTAATGAGGAGGTCAAACTTCTCATTCAAGCCAAGGACGCATCTAATGATGGTCGCAAGAAATTACGCAACATTGCAGTGCGTGACGAGGTCGCAATAGACGAATCACTTTCTCTCGATTTCCTCTCTGATACACTCGGGAAATCGAATGCGGTGCATATTGGCATCTTAACCAAGGTCTTTGCAGCAGAAATTCTAAGAGAAAGTAGCCGTTTAGCTGGATTTTGTGAAAAGGATGGTCTATAAGGGTTCGATTCTGCGGCGATTTTTGAATGAAGGGTAGTTACATACATGTCTGAAGGCACTGATAAAGATAAGAAAACACTAGGGGTGGCGCGCCCAAATAAGCTGTCATTAACCAAAACGGTTGATGCTGGAAAGGTGACGCAAAACTTCACCCACGGTCGCTCGAAAAAAGTGACTGTTGAAGTTAGAAAAACCCGTACGTTTAGTCGTGCAGGTGCTGCAGGTGGAGACATCAACAAAGCAGAAATGGACGCAAAACTTGAAGCACTTAAATCTGGTGATGAAGTATCCACTGTGCGCGACAAGAATCGCCTGAAGAGCGCATCATCTGAGCTCAAATCGCCTAGAAAGAAAGAGCATGATAGTGTCACAACGCCTAAGGAAGCAGAAGCAGTTGAAGTAGAAGCAAAAGAAACAGCTCCTGCACCAAAAGTTGAGAAGGCCGTTGAAGAACAGGAATATGTTGCTGACGACAGAAGCACAGCAGGCACGCGCGATAAAAAGAAAATGCGTATCATTGCAGGCCCCACGGCGAGAGAATCTACGCGATCAAGCGTCACCACTGCACCTGTCAAAACCAAACCCGCTCCCGTGGCTACTCCCAACAAACCATCCGCTAATAATGCCGCTGCAGCAAACCCTGCAGCATCTATTGACGCTTCAGTCGTGCCAACTATTGCGGGTAAAAAGCGTGAGTTTGAAGATTCTAAATCGGACGAAAAGCGCGCAAAGAAAATTCGCCTCAAAGGTGGCGAAAGTGACAGTCGACGCAATTCAAACAAGCTTACAATTTCTCAAGCTTTGGAGAGCCAAGATGAGCGCATGCGTTCTTTGGCATCACTCAAACGTCGTCGCGAAAAAATGAAACGCCTTGAGTCTGGTGGGTCATTGGAAGAGCGCGAAAAGATCTCTCGTGAAGTAACGGTTCCTGAAATGATTACTGTGCAAGACTTCGCTAACCGTATGGCTGAACGCACAACTGATGTTATTAAAGAGCTAATGAAGCTTGGCACCATGGCCACTGCTATGCAGGCAATTGATGCCGATACTGCTGAGTTGGTAGCAACTGAATTAGGGCACACCATCAAACGTGTTACTGATGCTGATGTCGAAAATATTTTGATTGAAGAGCCAGATCCAGAAAGAAGCATGAAGCCACGCGCACCTGTGGTGACGATTATGGGTCACGTCGATCATGGTAAAACGTCATTGCTCGATGCATTGCGTAAAACAGATGTGGTCGCAGGCGAAGCCGGCGGTATTACTCAGCATATTGGAGCATACCAAATTGGCGCCAAAGATGCCAAAGTTACTTTCCTTGATACACCTGGACACGAAGCATTCTCTGAGATGCGTTCACGTGGTGGACAAGCTTCTGATATTGTTATTTTGGTTGTCGCTGGTGACGATGGTATTAAAGCACAAACTGAAGAGGCGATTAGCCACTCTAAAGCAGCAAAAGTGCCCATCATTGTTGCAATCAACAAAATGGATAAGCCCGACGCCGATGCAGAACGCGTCAAAAACGAACTAATGCGTGCTGATCTCGTGGCGGAAGAATTTGGTGGCGACATTCAAATCATCGAAGTTTCTGCCCAAACGGGTGCGGGTCTCGATATATTGATGGATGCAGTCATGCTTCAAGCTGAAGTGCTCGAACTTAAGGCCAATCCAGATCGCAAGGCGAGCGGCGTGGTGATTGAAGCCCAAATGGACAAAAATCGTGGAGCAATGTCTACCTTCCTACTTCAAAAAGGTACATTACGCGTGGGTGACTTGGTTGTTGCTGGACAAGCATGGGGTCGCGTTCGTGCAATGCATGATGACAAACGTCGCGTGATTAAAAAGGCCATTCCATCACAGCCAGTCGAAGTACTGGGTCTTGATATTGCTCCGATGGCAGGAGAAGCATTCTCAGTTGTCGTTGACGAAAAAGCTGCGCGTGACATTACTGAATACCGTGAACGTCGCGAAAAAGAACGCCGTAATATGGTGGCCGCTAAAACACTCGATCAACTCTTTGCTGAAGCAAAAGAAGGCGAACATAAAGTTCTCCCTCTCATTATTAAAGGTGATGTTCAAGGGTCTATCGAAGCAATTATTGGTAGCGCATCCAAGTTCAATAATGACGAAGTTTCTATCAAAGTACTGCACTCAGGTGTAGGTGGCGTGAATGAATCGGATGTGAGTCTTGCCATTGCGACAGGCGCCATCATTATTGGTTTCAACGTTCGTGCATCAACCAACGCGCGTACTAAAGCCGAAGAAGACTCTATTGATATTCGTTACTATTCAATTATCTATGATTTAGTAGATGATATTAAGGCATCACTCTCAGGCATGCTATCACCGACACTACGTGAAAATCTCTTGGGTTATGCGAAGATTAATGAAGTCTTCAATATCACAAAAATTGGTAAAGTTGCTGGTTGTAACGAGACTGAAGGCATGATTAAGCGCGGAGCGAAAGTTCGTTTGCTACGCGATAGCGTCGTGATTCATGAAGGTACGCTCAAAACACTCAAGCGCTTCAAAGATGAAGTGAAAGAAGTGAAATCTGGTTATGAATGTGGTATGGCCTTTGAAAATTATGAAGACATCCGCGCAGGTGATCAAATTGAAGCATTTGAAGTGGAAGAAATCGCAAGTTCCGTTGAGCAGCAGGCATAACAACACAGAGTCGCTCACTACAACTAGCGTTCAATTAATGGCCTTACCATGAAAAAGAAGTCATCACATCATGAGCCATCCCAGCGTCAGCTGCGTGTCGGCGAACAAATTCGCCATGCATTAGCAGAGGTCTTGATACGAGGCGAAGCACATATTGATGATTTAGAAAGCAGCTCGGTGACCATTTCGGAAGTGCGTGTAAGCCCTGATTTAAAACATGCCCATGCCTATGTTAGCTCGCTCATGCAAGATGATGAACATGTGGTTACGGTGCTTAACGAACATCATTCCGCATTGCGCCATCAACTCACTCAAAAACTACATCACCTTAAGTTTTCTCCTAAACTACACTTTAAGCTCGATCCGTCATTTGATGAGGCAATGAAGATAGATTCATTGTTGCGTCAACCAAACGTAGTACGTGATTTGGAGCCTCCTAAGGAGTAGTCACATGGTCACAAAAAATGCGATACATGGCTGGCTTAACCTAGACAAGCCCTATGGAATGAGCTCTGGCCAGGCCGTAGGAAAAGTTAAGAAACTTATTCATCCAACAAAAATTGGTCATGCGGGTACGCTCGACCCATTGGCATCTGGCGTACTTCCACTTGCTCTTGGCGAAGCAACTAAGACATCAAATTACGCAATGAATGCGACTAAAATCTATCAATTCACGATTACGTTTGGCGAGCAAACAAGTACTGATGATATGGAAGGTGAGGTGACCGCTACCAGCGATGTAATGCCAACTGAATCCGCTATAAAGACTAGTATTCCAACCTTTACTGGCATTATCGAGCAAACGCCGCCAGCTTTTAGCGCCATAAAGATTGATGGAAAACGTGCTTATCTACTTGCTCGCGAGGGAAAGCAAGTAGACATTAAGTCGCGGAAGATCACTATCGAAAAACTCACCTTACTACATATGAATGGTACAAATACAGCGACCTTTGAAGCAATATGCGGTAAAGGCACCTATATTCGTTCGCTTGCGCGCGATTTGGCACTGTCTCTTGGCAGTGTTGGTCATGTATCAATGCTACGGCGAACGGGCGTCGGTAAGGTATTAGAAAAAAATATTATTTCACTGGAAAAGCTAGAGGAAATAGTACATAATGCACCTCCTTCAGGTGATTTGTCGGATTATCTTATGATAAATAACGTTATTTCACCACCTGACATTGTTCTGGACGACATCCCGGCAGTTAGGATAAACGAAGGATTAAGGGCGCGTCTCCGTAGGGGGCAGGCAATTCTTGCTGTTGAAGTAGGGGAAGTAAAGCATACATTAAACATGCTACATACACTTCCACTCAGAGACATAGGCGAGGGGCGCATCGTTCAGTTAGTAAAAGCGATGTCTGGCGGGCAACTTGTTGCATTGCTAGAACTTAAAGGTCGCAGATTACTGACAGTACGACTGCTGAATTACGAGATGCACTAAACACTGTAACATATAACATTAGGAGAACTACGATGTCGGTAACTGCAGAACGCAAACAAGGTCTTATCAAAGATTACGCAACTCACGAAGGAGATACGGGCTCCCCAGAAGTACAAGTTGCAGTACTTACAGAGCGTATCACTACGCTTACAGAACATTTTAAATCGCATCACAAAGATCACCACTCACGTCGTGGTTTGTTGGTGATGGTTGGACGTCGCCGTCGCTTGCTCGACTACCTTAAAGCTAAAGATGCTAATCGTTATACCGATCTCATCAAGCGCTTAGGTCTTCGTAAGTAACCTACAAATAACCATACTAACATTGGAGATTGTCACATGGCTCGTGTAACCGTAGAAGATTGTATTGAAAACATACCAAGCCGCTTTGAACTCGTTGTTCAAGCTGCGCAGCGTGCCAAGCAAATTGCTTCTGGCATGCCCCTCACTATTGACCGCGACAATGACAAAGATGCTGTTGTTGCCCTACGTGAAATTGCAGATCAAACCATTGATTTAGAGCAAATAAAACAAGATACTATTCAGAGCTTCTGTCGTCGTCAAAGCGCAGAAGATTTTGTGTCCACTCCGTTTGCTGGTGAGATTGAAGATGAAATGACGGCACAAGCAGAAGAAGCTAAAGCATCGCTCGAAGATGAAAGCGCTACAGTGGCAACAGAAGCACAG
>CALJMC010000170.1 GCA_937982385.1 uncultured Rickettsiales bacterium
TTTCTAGGCCAAGACCAGCAGTATAAGGTGTGCGACCAATACAAACGAGCACAACATCGGCCTTCACTTTAGTCGCCTTGCCACCCGCTGCAGGCTCAACAGAAAGCTCCACACCAGATTTGCTTGTTTTGGCACCCATTACTTTTGAACCAAGCATGAACTTCACGCCTTGCTTCTCTAGCAGTTTTTGAAATGCTTTGGCTGTTTCATCATCAATGCCTGGAGTCACGCGATCAAGATATTCAATCACCTCAACTTCAGCACCCAAACGACGCCATACAGAACCAAGCTCTAATCCAATTACACCCGCACCAATAACGACCATTTTCTTCGGTACTTTTGGAAGATCAAGCGCACCCGTTGAAGATACGATTTGGTTTTCATCTACCTCAACATTAGGAAGTTTCGCAACGTCTGAACCTGTCGCAATGAGAATGTTTTTCGCGGTATATTTATCTTTACCAACAGTCACTTCATTCGCACCAGAAATCACGCCTGTACCGGTAATGCTTTTGACTTTGTTTTTAGCGAACAAGCCTGAAATACCCTTGGTCAAACCGTCAACCACATCATCTTTGCGCTTCATCATCGCTTTCAAATCAAGCGACAAACCTGTCACTTTGATGCCATGCTCAGCGCCATGCTTTTTCACGCCTTCGAATTTCTCCGAAGAATGAAGCAATGCTTTGGACGGGATGCAACCCACATTCAAACATGTGCCACCAAGTGTGCTACGTTTTTCCACGCACGCCACTTTCATACCAAGTTGCGATGCTTTAATCGCGGCAACATATCCGCCCGGCCCAGCGCCAATAACGATTAGATCAAAATCCATTTTTCTCTCCTACACTCTGTTCGTCATTCCGACGAAAGTCGGAATCTCGCGAAACATTTTAATAGATTCCGTGTCGTAGCACGGAATGACGGGTTAAATATCCTACAGCCCTAGCACCAAACGTCTAGGATCTTCAATAATATCTTTAACATGCTTCAAGAAGGTCACAGACTCGCGACCATCAATGATGCGGTGGTCATACGACATCGCCAAATACATCATCGGACGAATAACCACTTCACCATTAATCGCAACGGGGCGTTCTTCGGTACGGTGCATTCCCAAAATACCAGATTGTGGCGGATTAATAATTGGCGTAGACATCATAGAGCCATAGACACCACCGTTAGAGACAGTGAACGTACCACCCTGCATATCCTTCACACCAAGCTTGCCATCACGCGCTAGCAGTGCGAGGCGCATAATTTCAGCTTCAATGCCAGCAATGCTCAAACGATCAGCATCACGAATCACAGGAACTACCAAGCCATTCGGCGTGCCGACAGCGACACCAATGTCATAATAGTTTTTATAGATAACTTCATTGCCATCAATCTGCGCATTCACTTCAGGAATTTCTTTCAATGCCTGAACTGCCGCTTTTACGAAGAAGCCCATGAAACCAAGGCGCACATCATGTTTCTTCTCGAACGCGTCTTTATATTCTTTACGCAAGCCCATCACATTCGTCATGTCCACATCGTTGAATGTGGTCAGGATTGCTGCAGTGTTTTGCGAATCTTTCAAACGTTTGGCAATGGCTGAGCGAAGCTTGGTCATCTTCACACGTGTTTCACGTGGACCCGTTGCTGCAACAGAAGTAATGCCATCTTCAAGTGCATTCGTTACATCTTCTTTGGTTAAGCGACCACCTTTGCCTGAGCCTGCAATATCACCTGCATTAAGCTGAGGGTTCTCAGCAAGTTTCTTCTCAACGGATGGCGGATTCTTCTGGCCAGCAGAGGGCGCCGCTGCCGCAGGAGCTGCTACCGCAGGGGCTGGAGCATTCTTCGCTACCGCACCAACATCGATTGTTCCCAAGACTGCGCCAATATCTAGCGTTGCATCAACATCAGCCACAATAGACTTCAACACACCAGATTCTGGCGCGGGAACATCCATTGACACTTTATCTGATTCAAGCTCAACGATTGGCTCGTCCTTTATGACAGCCTCGCCAACTTTTTTATACCATTTGGCGACAATCGCCTCTGTTACTGATTCGCCCAATGATGGAACTGTAATATCACCACTCATGATGTTCTCCTGTGAGATTTAGATTAGTCTGTTTAACTTGCTTTTTTAGCCTTAGAATTTTTCGGTGCAATAGCATCTTCTACCAATGCATTTTGTTCACGCTCATGCACTTTCGCATATCCTGTAGCAGGTGATGCAGCAGCCTTGCGACCCGCATAGATAATACGTTCCGCACCACGGCCCACTTCATCCATTGCATCTTCGATATAACTGCGCACAAAGCTCCATGCACCCATATTTTTTGGCTCTTCTTGCGTCCAACATATTTCTGCATTTTTATAACGCTTAAGCTCAGCAACCAGTGCATTATGCGGGAATGGATAATATTGCTCCAGACGCAAAAGCGCGACATCTTTGATTTTGTTTTCCTCACGATAAGCGAGCAGATCATAATACACCTTGCCGCTCGTAATCACCACACGGCGAATCTTTGCATCAGCAGTAAGTTTTTCGTGCTCAAGAATAAGCTTCTTAAATTTTGTCTTCGCGCCCATATCTTCAATCGTGGAGACACAACGCTTATTACGCAAGAGTGACTTCGGCGTGAATACCACAAGCGGCTTACGGAAATCATTACACAACTGACGACGCAGCGCGTGATAATAACTAGCTGGAGTAGAACAATTCACCACCTGCATATTATCTTCCGCACACATCTGCAAGAAACGCTCGATACGCGCTGAACTATGCTCAGGCCCCATCCCCTCATAACCATGCGGCAGCAACATCACCAAACCACTCATACGCAGCCACTTACTCTCACCTGACGTGATGAACTGGTCGATAATCATCTGCGCGCCATTGGCAAAATCACCAAACTGGGCTTCCCATGCGACAAACGCGTTCGGTTCAGCCAGTGAATATCCATATTCAAAACCCAAAATCGCCAGCTCGGAAAGTGAGGAATCAATCACCTCATATTTTCCCTGGCCTTCACGGATATTATTAAGCGGCATGTAGCGGCTTGCATCTTCTTGATCCACCAACACTGAGTGACGTTGCGAGAATGTTCCGCGTCCGCAATCCTGACCAGACAAGCGTACATGACGCCCCTCATCAGCCAATGATGCAAACGCCAATGCCTCAGCCGAAGCCCAGTCAATGCCTTTGCCCGCTGCAATCACATCGCCACGTGTTTTGATAATACGCGCGAGTTTTTTATTGATGTTAAAATCACCAGGATAAGACGTAATGGTTTTACCCAATTCCTGAAGCTTTTTCTTATCCACGCCAGTGACGGGCTCATCGCGCCCTTCATCTGCGGGGCGAATAAAGCCCTGCCATTGACCTTCCAGCCAATCAGCACTTTCACGCTGATAATTGTTAGACACTTCAAATTGCTCTTCAAAGAACGCTTTATAAGTCGCGAATTCTTCATCTACGTCAGCTTGGCTCAACACGCCTTCAGCAACAAGTTGCGCAGCATACATATAAACTGGCGGAGTTTTGGCTTGTACTTTTTTATACATTAATGGCTGCGTAAACATCGGCTCATCAGCTTCATTGTGACCATATTTACGATAGCAAATTACATCCACCACAACATCACGTTGGAATTCCTGACGGAAATCAATCGCCATACGACAGACTGCAGCTACGGCTTCAGGATCATCACCATTCACATGGAAAATTGGCGCTTGCACCATTTTCGCAACATCAGAAGGATACGGCGTAAAACGAGAATAAGCTGGGCTTGTAGTAAAACCAATTTGGTTATTCACAATAATATGAAGCGAACCACCGGTACGATAAGAACGAAGCTCGGAAAGCGCCAATGTTTCAGCAACAGAACCCTGACCAGAGAACGCCGCATCACCATGCAACTGCACACCAAGTGCTTTACGTTTTTCCGTATCACCAATTTGATCCATCTTCGCACGAACCTTACCGGACACAACCGGGTTCACCACTTCAAGATGAGATGGGTTCGCAGTCAAAGACAAATGCATTTTATGACCATCATCAAATTCGCGGTCACCTGATGCACCTAAGTGATATTTCACATCACCTGATGTTTGCATATCTTCTGGAAAATCGAGATTGCCATGGAATAATGAAAGCATCTCGGCATAAGGCTTGCCCATAATCGTCGTAAGCACGTTCAAACGTCCACGGTGCGGCATGCCAAATACGATATCTTGCACTTTATGGTGTCCCGCCTGCGAAATAGCAGCCTCAAGCCCTGACACCATGGCATCGCCACCTTGTACAGAAAAACGCTTTACGCCCGGATATTTCAC
>CALJMC010000171.1 GCA_937982385.1 uncultured Rickettsiales bacterium
TTTTCTTCTAAAAACTGCTTTGTAAGCGCAACATCATCTACCTCAAAAGCAAGATGTCGTAGCCCGCATGCCTCGGGATAGCTAGGCCTTTCAGGCGGCGTGTTGAACGAAAATAGCTCAATAGCATCACCGTTAGGAAGCTCTAAATCAAGCTTCCAAGATGATTTTTTCGCTCTATAATTCTCTGCTTTTACCGCGAAACCAAGTATTTCAGTATAAAACTGTTTGGAGCGGGTGTAATCAGAGCAAATAATAGCGGTATGGTGAATGCGATTGAACATTCTTATAGCTTAAGCCGCATCTTCTTTTACGCCAAGCTTTTTCTCTTAGCTTTACTCTATTTTAGGGGTGCGTGTTTGTGCTGAAGGATTAATGCCCGCGACGGTGAACGCTGCTTCATTTATTTATGTGACGACCAATAATTGCGAAAAATGGTAGTAGGAGGATGAAGGTTTTATGACAGGTGTGGGTTTAAGTTGTGCTTGCCTATACCCCAAGCTTCTTCTGTAAATCGGTGGAGGAGGTCGTGTATTGAAAACGAAGTTTTTCACCAGGGCGGCAATAGGCGAAGGCAGCTTGTGACATTAGGGCGGCTTCATGGAAGCCTGAGAGGATGAGTTTTAATTTGCCGGGATAGGTATTAATGTCGCCAATGGAGAAGATGCCCGCCTCTGAAGTTTCAAATTTTTCTGTGTCTACTGTAATGAGGTTTTCTGTGAGGTTGAGCCCAAAGTTTGCAACGGGGCCTAACTTCATGGTGAGTCCGAAGAAGGGCAGTAAATAGTCACATTCAATGGTGAACATTTCGCCGTCGCTGCCTTTGACAGTTACAGATTCTAATGCACCGTCACTGCCGTTCAATTCTTTTATCTGCCCTATGTTCAATTGCATGTCGTTAGCGGCAACGGATGCACGCATTTTTCTTACAGAATCTGGCGCTGCGCGGAAGTCATCACGTCTATGAAGCAATGTCATTTTTGATGCTATCGGCAGCAGGTTGTTAGTCCAATCTAGTGCCGAATCACCACCGCCAACGACGAGCAAGCGCTTGCCTTCAAACTGCGCACGTTTACGCACGGCATAGAAGACTGACTTATCTTCGTATTCTTCAATGCCTTTAATGGGCGGCTTTTTAGGCATGAACGAGCCGCCACCTGCGGCAATTACGACGACAGGAGCTAGAAGCTGGGTATCATCATCGGTTAATACGAGCCATTCACCATTCGCTTGTTTTTCGAGTGAAGTCACCATTTGGTTAAGGTGAAATTCAGGGGAGAAGGGGGCAATTTGTTCCATTAGATTATCGGTCAATTGCTGACCAGAAATAATGGGAAAGGCGGGAATGTCATAGATAGGTTTTTCAGGATAAAGTTCAGCACATTGTCCGCCAACTTTGTCGAGAATGTCTACGAGGTGGCAGTTAAGTCCGAGCAGCCCGAGCTCAAACACAGCGAACAAACCCACAGGGCCTGCGCCAACAATAATTACGTCTGTTTCGATTGGGGTGTTTTGAGTCATGATATACGCCTTATAGAATATGCTTATGCGCTTTTTATAAGATGGATGACATTTCTCCAAGCAAAAAAGAAAATCAGTGCCTAACGGGGGGGGCGTTAGGCACTGATTAAAAGAGGAGGGTAGTATGTTATTTTGTTAAACGAGGTCAGGAGGCCTCGTCAGCCCTTAGCTCAGCTTAAGCAATCGCCTGTTGCGGAGGCAGGAGCCGAAACAGGGGCAAACAAATAGTTCCTAGAACGGGGAGAGGACATCAATAACCTGTGTTCCCCAGCGAGGCTGTTGCACATCGGAAATTTGTCCGCGTCCGCCATAGCTTATACGTGCTTCGGCAATTTGTGATGAGTCAATCGTGTTGTCCATATCGATATCTTCTTTGCGGATGACGCCAGCGACGGTGAGTTCACGCATTTCAAAATTTACGCGGACTTCTTGACGCCCTTGAATTACGAGGTTTCCGTTGGGAAGAACTTGTGTGACCATGGCTGCCACTTGTGTGTCAATTTTTTCCTCACGCTCAACGGTACCTGAGCCGTTGGCAGAACTATTGCCACCGATTTCCAAAAGATTTTCGGGGTTGGCTGCGGCAAGCGGGTTTGATACTAAATATTTTTCCAATCCAAATACATTAGGTGCTGCTAAGCCTTCGCGCGTGTTGCGGGTACGTTCAGATTCGTTTTCCAGCTCTGCACTGTCATTTATGGATACTTTGACGCGGAGAATGTCACCAACACGCGTGGCACGTTGATCTCGAAAAAAGGCGCGCGCACCGGGTTCCCAGAGGGAATTGGCATGTCTGTCTTGCGGTTCTGCTGCTTTGGGGAGGGGCCATGTCATTGGTTTGTAGCCAGGTTGTGCTTGTGGGTTTTCGATTTGTGTGTGTTGAGGTTCATCTCCCACTTGTTCGAGGCGATCTAGAGTGGAGCTGCAGCCGCTAAGTCCAAGCGTTAATGTTGCTGCGATTATTAAAGTGCTGTGTGCTGTGTTTTTCTTTTTCATAATAATGTCCCCCATTATGTTGTTCGTTTATCTGCTGGCAGTTTTAAGTGTTCGTGCTGCGTTGGGATTGTAGATGTTCACTTCTTGCGCCGAGATAACTTGTCCATAGACAGATAATCCGCTGTCTTTATTTTTAAGCTTGATGCGTTGGCCTTTTGCGCCATCTTCGAGAGCCTCACCCATAGTGGTTATTTCCATCATGCCTGAGCGGAAGCGCATGGTAATTACATCGCCTTTAGAGATAGTGAAGGGGCGTGCCACATCGTTGTTGCGAATAGGACGGTCAGCTGAGATAACACGTTTCGGTGACATTCCAACCATTTTAGCAGGGTTTAATATAACGTCTTTGCGTACTTTTGATTCAGGAATGAATTTGGTGGTGAAGGCATCAGGCGCAATGATGTCTTCTTTATAATGACGCGCTTTGAGCACTGGCACGGGAATCATCCGTTCATATTTACCCGTAAGCGGAATGGCAGTCAGTTCTTTATTCTGACTAATAACGTATAATATCGCATCAAATTTTTGTGTTTCTTCGTCATATTCGAGTGTTCTGATTTCTGCTTGAAGGGGGGAGCTGTGACGGTAAAGTACCTTTTGGCGGCTATCACGCAGTGACACATGAACATTCTCGGCTACACCATCTTCAGCTATGGCTGTGCCAATTGCAGACGTGATGTCTTTGCTAAGTAGACGAAAGGAGCCTTTTGATTCGCTCATTTTATAATCAGCATGTGCAGTGTGCGCGCCAAGCGTCCATGCAAGTATTATAATAGCTGTTAAAAATAATCTCATCTTAGAGCTCCTTTTATTTTACTAATTATGCAGACTGGTTAAGTGACTGCATCATTTCATCTGATGTCGTGATGACCTTGGTGTTCATCTCATAAGCGCGTTGGGCCACAATCAGATTCGTAATTTCTGTTACTGAGTTTACGTTGGAGTTTTCAACATAACCTTGGAGTATGCTCCCGAAACCATCTTCATTTGGTGTGCCAGCAGTTGCTGCGCCAGAGGCGGCAGTTTCTGTGTATTGGTTGTCACCAATGGCTTGCAAGCCTGCTTCATTGATGAAGGTTACCACTTCAATTTGACCGATATTGGTAGGGTCGACCTGACCTTGTAATGTGACATCAACCAAACCATCGGCTGAGATACTAACACTCACGGCATCGTCAGGCACTGTCATGCTTGGTTCAACAGCATATCCGTCACGGGTTACAATCTCACCTGTTTCAGAGAGTTGAAATGATCCGTCACGCGTATATGAAGGTGTGCCATCTGGGCGCTGGATTACGAAGAATCCCTTGCCTTGAATGGCGACATCAAGGGCATTCTCTGTTGCTTGAACAGTTCCTTGTGCATGGCTACGTGAAATGGCACCTGCCTTGACACCGAGACCAACTTGGACACCTGTTGGAACAATGGTTCCCGCATCTGATGATGATGAGCCGACACGACGCAAGTTCTCATATATCAGATCCTGAAACTCAGGACGTTGACGCTTATAACCTGTTGTGGTCATATTCGCTAAATTGTGCGATGTGACGTCAACGTGAAGTTGTTGAGCCTGTAGTCCTGTTGCTGCAATATAAAGTGATCTCATGGTTTTATTCTCCTATTTATTCTCAATTATCCTTGGCTAGCTCGTGAATACGCATCATGCGCACGACGCTGTAAATCATATATGACTTCAATATATTTCGCGGTGCCGCTGGTGCGACGTCCAACCATAGTCATATCAATCATTTCCTTAACGGCGCTTACGTTGGATGCTTCAACAGCACCATGCACTAAGCGTGTTTCAACGGGAGGGAGCGGCTCTTGATCAGTTTGATACATGGTGTAACCAATCTGCTTCATCTCCTGTGGGTTTTCGAATTCTACCAGTCCGAGTGCGCCACGCTCTTGTCCGTCAACAACGAGTACACCGTTCTCTCCAATACGAATTTCTCTGTCTTGGGAACCAAAGTTAATGGGTTGTCCGCCGTCATCTAGTATAGGGAATCCTTCAGGGGTAATCAGTGTGCCTTCAGCATCGAGCGAAAAATTCCCTGCTCGTGTGTAACGTTCGCCTTGTGCCGTCTCTACTACAAAGAAGCCTTTGCCGTTAATGGCTACATCAAGGGGGTTGCCTGTGGTGTTGATAGGGCCTTGGCTTTGTGAACGATACGATGATACGTCTTGAGCGAATGCAATATCTTCACGATTCCCGTCATCTACAAGATAGTCATCAAACATCACACGTTCGGCTTGAAAGCCTGTTGTATTTACATTCGCCATGTTATTAGCGATAACGTTCATCTGGCGAAAGAGGCCTGTCTGACGTGAGAGTGCTACATATACACCATTATCCATTTTTCTTCTCCACACATAAAAATATTAGTTGACTACAGCAATGCAGAAAACGTGCCAGTTTTTATTTGTGTGTGAGAAAATCAACGCTCCTTATTATAATGAATGATTTAGGAGCTTTGTGATGCAAATGGAGTGCATGTCACTTGCGCCAAACTATGTTGCCTATTACACTTTACATATAACCTATAGTTGGAAGGACTCCCCCATGGCTGACGAAGAAGAAAAAGGCACTGAGAATGAAGACGAGCTGGATTTAGATGAGGCGCCCGGCGGGAAAAAGAAAATGATGATTATTGTCATTGCGGCCGTTCTTCTTATAGGTGGTGGTGCTGGCGCTTACTTTGGTGGACTGTTTGGTGGCGGAGAGGACGCGCCTGCTGCAGAGGTTGTTCTTGACGAAAATGGAGAGCCTATAGTTATAGAGCAAGCGGACGGTGAAGAAGAAGCGGGTGAAGGTGATGGTGGCGAAGAGGTCGCGGTGGTTGAAAAGTCACTTGAGGGTCCTGTTTATTACGCGCTTCCAGAATTCCTTGTGAATTTGAATACTGGTGGAAAGGGGGTGAGTTTTTTGAAGGCAACTATTGTGCTTGAAGTTGGAAGTGCAAAGATTGCAGAGAAAGTCACTGCTGTTGAACCCCGTATTGTTGACGGGTTTAATACTTATTTGTTAGAGCTTAGAAGTACGGATCTTGTTGGGTCTGCTGGGCTTTATCGTCTGCGTGAAGAAATGATGATGCGTGTGAATAAGGCAATTTATCCTGATAAGGTGGATGATATTCTCTTTAAAGAAATTATTGTTCAATAGGGTATTCTTTTGGAAAAGGCACGCTTCCTGCATTATTTGTAATTGGAGTGGTCTTTTAATGATAATAAACAATAGAAAATCAAAGCATTATGGCTGATGATGACGAACCAATAGATGATGAAGCTGCAGCAGCAGAATGGGCCGCCATGGCTGAAGATGGCGATGGTGATTCTGGTGACGCTGGCGATATGTCTGAAGAGGACATGGCGGCATGGGGTGCGGCTGAAGATGATGGTGATGGTGCGGAAGAGCGCATTCTCAATCAAGATGAAATTGATCTGCTTCTCGGTTTCGATGGCGATGGTGACGATGACGAGAGTGATCGCGGCATTGAGGCGATTCTCGGTAAAGCGCTTATGGCTTATGAGAAACTGCCAATGCTTGAGGTGGTGTTTGATCGTCTCGTTCGGGTGCTGTCTTCCTCACTAAGAAGTTTTACGTCTGACACGGTGGATGTTAGTATTGAATCCATGGAGTCGATGCGTTTTGAGGATTATTTGAACTCGATTCCACTTCCTGCGCTTCTTATTGTCTTCCGTGCGGTGGAATGGGAGAATTTTGGTTTGGTGACTGTTGAAAGCTCGCTGATTTATTCTGTGGTGGATGTTTTG
>CALJMC010000172.1 GCA_937982385.1 uncultured Rickettsiales bacterium
CTACGGTGCCATTATTGCCTATATATTGCTCTCACCGCTCGCGACCAAGCTTGAACGTAACAGCATTGAAGAAGCACTTTCCAACGCCATATGCACACGCGGCATTATGATTATTGATAAGCGCGAGAACCCTTCTCAAGCTGCGATGATGCTCAATACTATCCTTCCGCCAGAACGCCACATTCCCGAGGTACGGGCAGATGTTACGCTCCCTGCACAATCAACAGCAAAAAGAACACGTAGAACTTCAAAGAGGCAACTATAATGCGAGTAATGATAGTCGGTAGTCTTGACGGACAAATTAGCGAAGCAGCAAAAATAGCCCGCGGGCGCGGCGCGAACGTATCACAAGTGGATACAATTACCTCCGCGTTTGAATGTTTATGCAGCGGACAAGGTGCAGACCTGCTCATGGTCAGCATGGAAGAGGATATTGACAAGCTCGTGCAGTTGCTCGCCTCTGAGCGCATCACCATCCCTATTATCGCCTGCGGCATCAACCCCGATCCACAGCAAGCCGCCAAAGCCATAAAAGACGGTGCACAGGAATATATTCCACTCCCGCCAGATGAAGAGTTGATTGCTGCCGTACTCGAAGCACTCAGTGAAGATAATCAAACCGTTATTCATCGTTCTGATGCCATGAAGCAAGTGCTCTCCATGGCAGATCAGATTGCAGGCAGTGATGCCACCGTACTGATTACCGGTGAATCAGGCACGGGTAAAGAGGTCATAGCGCGCTATGTTCACATCAAAAGCAAAAGATCAGAAAAATCATTTATTTCAGTAAATTGTGCTGCAATACCTGAGAACTTACTTGAATCAGAATTATTCGGTCACGAGAAAGGCGCCTTCACGGGTGCTGCCAATCGCCGTATCGGTAAATTTGAAGAAGCTGATAATGGCACCTTGCTCCTCGATGAGATTAGCGAAATGGACCATAAGCTCCAAGCAAAACTCCTCCGCGCCATTCAAGAACAGGAAATTGACCGTGTTGGTGGCTCTGCCCCTGTCAAAATCAATATTCGTATTTTGGCAACCAGTAACCGTAACCTTATTGGCGAAGTGCAGAAGGGTAATTTCCGCGAAGATCTCTATTTCCGCCTAAACGTGATTAACCTTGCCCTTCCTGCTTTGCGTGAACGCGATGGTGATGTTGAGTTGCTGGCTGATTTCTTTATTGAAAAATATTCAAAAGCAAACAGCCTGCCTCCACGCAAACTCACATCTGAAGCTATTGAGAAGATGAATGCCTATCCATGGCCAGGTAACGTTCGCGAACTTGAAAACATGATGCACCGTGCCGTGTTAATGGCACAAGGCAATCAGATTGATGCCAATGCGGTGATGCTGCCTGATGCATCCACCAAACCGGAATTGCAAATGGCAGCTCCTACGCCGCAAGCCGCACCTGCTGCCGCAGCTCCCGCCGCAACATCAAGTTTCATGGTGGGTAAAACAGTAGCTGAAGTTGAAGAAGAATTGATTATCGGAACACTCGATCACTGCCTAGGTAATCGCACTCATGCTGCAAACATTTTAGGTATATCTATTAGAACCTTACGGAATAAACTTAAACAATACGGTGAGACTGAATAACCTCACATTCTTATCACTAATCCTTCCTTCCCTAACCCCTAAAGCCTAGAGATATATGAACGAACAATCAACAAACACAGAGTCTGGCACGGCCAAACAATTTGGTTTTAAGTTTACCATGGGTTCTGACGTGTTTTTCGCCCTAGGTATGATTGGTATCTTGGTGGTGCTTTTACTCCCTGTGCCACCCTTCATGCTTGATTTTTTGTTGGCAGTTTCCATTACTATTGCGGTACTGATTCTGATGACAGTTCTCTTTGTTGACAAACCTCTAAACCTCAGCTCATTCCCAACCATTTTGCTAATTTCCACTATGTTGCGGCTCTCATTAAACATCTCCTCCACCCGCCTTATTCTGGGTAACGGACATGAAGGGCCAGACGCTGCGGGGCAAGTAATTCAAACCTTTGGATCCTTAGTCATGGGTGGTGAGCTCATTATTGGTGCGATTATTTTCTCAATTCTCACCATCATTAACTTTGTCGTTATTACTAAGGGTTCTGGGCGTATCGCCGAGGTATCCGCACGTTTCAGCTTGGATGCAATGCCAGGTAAGCAAATGGCGATTGATGCCGATTTATCCGCAGGGCTGATTGATGAGGATGTTGCAAAATCCCGCCGCAAAGAACTCGAAGATGAATCTACTTTCTTTGGTTCGATGGATGGTGCGAGTAAGTTCGTACGTGGTGATGCGGTCGCAGGCTTGCTCATTACCTTCATCAACCTCATTGGCGGCATCATTATTGGTGTAGCAATGCGTGATATGTCCTTCTCTGATTCTGCAACAATGTACACCACGCTTACCATTGGCGACGGTCTAGTATCCCAAATTCCGGCGCTCATCGTCTCAACTGCTGCAGGTTTGCTTGTTACCAAAGCAGGGGTCAAAGGTTCTGCCGATAAAGCGGTCATCGGACAGCTAGGTAAATTCCCTGCAGCGATTTCCCTCACCGCATTATTATTGCTCGCCATGACCGCAATGCCAGGCATTCCAGTGGCCCCCTTCTTATTCCTCGCAAGTGTCATCGGAGGCGTCGCCTTCTTCGTACATCGCAACCCTGAAGCGGGACAAGCCTATCTGAATGAGGTCGCTGTACAAAAAGCCAGTGGCGGCGGGAGTGGATCTGCTATGGGTGGTGACGGGCTCCCTGCTCTTGCCGGCCCAGACGGGCAACCCGCCGAAGCAGAGGAAGATATCTCGGAAGCACTCAAGCTTGATGTGCTTCGCCTAGAGCTTGGCTATGGCTTACTACCACTCATTAATTATCAAAAAGGCCATCGCCTGACCGAGCAAATCAAAGCACTCCGTCGCCAAATTGCGCGTGAATTAGGCTTTGTGATGCCTGCGGTACGTATTCAAGATAATATGCAACTGCCCGCTAATAACTATATCCTCAAGATTAAAGAGGTTGATGTCGGTGGCGGTGATATTCGTCCAGACATGTTACTAGTAATGAGCCCTAATGGTGATAAAATCTCTATCCCCGGCGAAGAAACCACTGAGCCTACTTTTGGCTTGCCCGCCGTTTGGATTAGTGAACAGCATCGTGAAGAAGCCCTCTTTAGAAGCCTGACCGTGGTTGACCCGCCAACAGTTATCACCACCCATCTAACCGAAATCATCAAAGAAAATATGGCTGATCTGCTGTCCTATGCGGAAACACAAAAACTGCTTGATGATATGTCTGAAGACCATCAGAAGCTTATCTCCGAGACGATTCCATCACAAATCACTGTCACAGGAGTTCAGCGCATCTTGCAGAACTTGTTAGGTGAGTATATCTCTATTCGTGACATCAACACCATCTTGGAAGCCATATCTGAGGCATCACGCATTACGCAGAGTGTCAGCATGATAACCGAGCATGTCCGCACACGTTTGGCACGTCAAATCAGCCATATGTGTACCAACCCTGATGGTTACATTCCAATTCTTGCATTGTCTCCTCAATGGGAACAACAATTCATTGAAGCACTCGCAGGTGAAGGAGATGAGCGCAATCTGAACTTAGCACCAAGCAAAATTCAAGAATTCATCACCACTGTGCGCACCCAATTTGAACAGCAAAATATGCAAGGCGAAATGCCTGTATTGCTTACCAGCCCGGCCATCCGCCCTTATGTACGCTCCATCGTTTCACGTTTCAGGCGCGCTACTGCCGTGATTTCACAAAATGAAATTCACCCACAATGTAAGATTAAAACCTTAGGTCAACTTTAAGAGAACACTGATATGACATGCACAGATAGAAAGACATTGCCATGCGCTTAAAGACATTCCATGCATCCTCCATGAAAGAAGCCATGGAACAAGTGCGCGATCTGTTCGGTGAGGACGCTATTATCATCTCGACCAAAAAAGATGCCGCCAACAAATCTGTGACCGTTACCGCCGCGCGGGACGAAGCCGATCCTGATATGAACGAAATTAATGACAAAATTGCTGAGGAAAATCTGTATGCCTCACGCTTTGCTAGCATGCCAGATTACATCATCAAAGATGTCGAAGAAATATTGCTCAAAAACGGCGTATCAGAAGGGCTCATCAAATCTATCATTTCTGAAGTGCGCCAGTTCCCCGCTCCCGCAGGTGCTGCAATGGACGACATTGCCAGCATCATCTCCGAGGCTGTGATGCGTGTGTGTGAAATCATGCCCTATTCCTACACCAAAGCAGGGGCGCGCATCATTCTCGTTGGACCGCCCGGAGCAGGCAAAACCCTCACCGCCGCCAAGCTCGCTGCACGCGTGGTGAAAGCGGGTTTCAAAATCAATGTCATTACGACAGATTTCAAACGCGCAGGAGGGGTTGAACAACTCGCTGCCTTCACCGACATCCTTAACACCAAGTTGCATGTTGCATCCACCCGAAAAGAACTCAAAGACATTCTCAGCACCATCCCTGAGGGTGAACGCGTGATTGTCGACAGCCCCGGCGCCAACCCCTATGAATTCCAAGAACTCAAAGAACTCGGCGAATTCGCAGGACTCATGGAACTTACACCTATCCTCGTATTCCCCGCAGGCGGCGATCCGCATGAGGCTGAGGAAGTCGCGCAAGCATTCTCATTCTTGGGTGTTGAATATATGATAGTGTCCCGCCTCGACCTCGCGCGCCGCTATGGCAGCTTCTTATCCGCTGCATTCTCGACCAAACTACGCCTATCACACATCACTGGCACCGAAAAAGTGCTGGGTGACTTCAATGAATCTTCCCCCAACTTGATAGCATCGTTGCTATGCCAACATCGCAGATAGAGAGAACATCATGACACAAAATAATATAATAGCAGTCGCTTCAGGCAAAGGTGGTGTGGGTAAAACATGGTTTTCCATCACGCTCTCGCATTTAATCGCACGTTCAGGGCGTCAAGTGTTGCTGTTCGATGGTGATATCGGACTCGCGAACATTGACGTACAGCTAGGCTTATCGCCTGAGAAAGACCTCGGACATGTATTCGACGGCAAAGCATCTGTAGAAGACACCATCATTCATCACCCATCAGGTTTTGATGTTGTCACAGGACGATCAGGCTCCACCCGCCTCGCCTCTGCATCACTCAGCAGTTTAGACCGCATCCGTGGGCAGGTGATTGAATTAGCAAATAATTATGACGCCGTCATCCTCGATTTAGGTGCAGGCATTGAACAATATGTACAGTTCCTAGCAGCAGCCGCAAGCCGCTGCATTGTGGTCGTTACCGATGAACCAACATCAATTACCGATGCTTACGCCTATATCAAACTCTGCGTAACCAAGCTCGACAATCCGCGCGTAAGCATTGTGGTAAACCAAGCAGCATCACAAAACGAGGGCAGAAAAACCTTTGCTGCACTCGAGAAAGCCTGCACAAGCTTCCTTAACCTCCAGCCAGATTTGCTCGGTGTCATCCGCAAAGACAATAAAGTCCGCGATGCCATCCGCGCACAAAAATCTATCATCGAAAAAACACCAGGAACGCTAGCAGCCACTGATGTTGCAACCATCTCAGTGAAGGTGATGAAGGAATTGAAGTAGCTGTTTTTTGCTTGGTTGCTAGTGACACGGTTCTTGCATAGTATATACTCATATAAAATTATACGGTTAAACCATGCATCAACTCGCGAATATCTTTTTCCCCTCTAGTGTATCTGTCAAAGGCATTGGCAGCGGCTCCTCTGCGACCAGCGCCACCAACATCCCTCCTGCGGTGCAAGCCTTGCCAGCGGGCACTATCATCAAAGGAAATGTGACAGGACGCAACCCGGCAGGCGACATGGTGCTCACCACTCCACAGGGCGACTTAGCCCTCAAAACCAACATCTTCATGAAACGTGGTGTCGAAGTGTCTATTAAGCTTGAAAAAGCGATGGATGAGTTAATGGCGAAGATTCTCACCATTGATAATAAAAGCGTCAGCAAATATGTGAACGGCTTACAAAACAAACAAGCCGGCTCAGAAGTGTTGCTGCAATCGACCCTGCAAGCGATGGGGAAAACCGACGCCTCTGGCACAGTCTTCACCTCGTCCACGCCACTCAAAGCATTGCTGATGCCGAAACTGCAGCAAGAACTCCAAACAACTGCTACCCAAACCAAAACAGGACAAGCACTGCAAACAGGCATCACACAGAGCACTCCTACCACCAGCACACCCTATGGCAATGCGGCATCAGCAGCAAGCGCCACTCCCCAATTATCGCAACAAGCGGCAGCAGGCGCACTCAGCAACCTCAACTATTCTGCACACGCGGCGCTCTCAGCGTTGCCACCCAAAATAGCCGCTATTATTGCCGCCGCCACACAAGGCGCAGAACTTGAAGTAAAAGTAAAATCTATTCACATTGCCCCGCCCGCTCCTGAGCGTAATAAAAGCGCTATGCCTGCACAGAAGATGCAACCCAGCATCAACACTCCTCAACCAACGCAGACGACTCCAACGGCAACGATCCCTGCGAATCAAACAAATTCCGCAGCAGCACAACCTCAAACAATACATACCCAAACTGCTCAACCAACAACTGGCACAACCATACCACCGTCAACACCCTCTGCCACGAGCAACCCAACTGTAACACCACCAATCAACACGGCAACAGCACAAACGACGCCAACATCTCAACCCACGCTTGCTCAGACAACCAAAGCATCAACGGGGGCAGTCATCGTCCCCCCTGCGCGTCACGCCACAGCAACAACCACGCATGTAACCTCAGGGAATGACGCGCGCAGCACGGTACCGACGCCTGTACCAAAGAATATATCAACAGCAGCACACGCCTCAACTGCCGCGCAACCTAGCGCTAGCACCCAGCCATCACCTGCCCAAACAGCAGCATCGCAGACGACCAGTGGGCACGCGACCTCCCCAACCGCCAGCGCAGCGCCCGCACGTAACCCACATATACAAACAGCGCCTACCGCTCCAAACGCACCCACCACATCACCGCAAACAGCAGCATATAATACGACATCACAAGTGGCGGCTCCTAGCACACCAACACACACCACACAGATTCCGAACACTCCTCTGCCCACAGCCCAACCCATCGCAGATACAAAAGCCACCATCCCTGCCATCGTGATTCAAGCCTCACCCAACTCTGCGCAAACCTTGCAAACACCCTTGGGGACGCTACGATTATTCATCCCGACCCCCTTACCGCTTGGCACACAACTGCAACTCGAAGTGACCGCGGCCACACCACAAGCCCTCTCCGCTGGTATGGTCGCCGAAAGCATAAAGGAGCTCGGCGGATTTGATGAATTGCAACAAATAAACCTCGTCGCATCTGCAGAGGGCAAGCCTCCCCTCGCCACCATTCCCCAAGCGGGCGGCAAAGACCTCACCACCGACATGCTGTTTTTCCTCACCGCACT
>CALJMC010000173.1 GCA_937982385.1 uncultured Rickettsiales bacterium
TTCGCTAGCCACCTCAGCGTCATCACGATTATCATTTTCGGCGCCATAGCCTTTGACTTCAGCCATCACGACTGCCATCAAGTCACGTGCTGCATTCACGGCACCTGCCGCTTTCGCATTTTCAGCTGCTCTGCTCAAGCTTGCAGGCAACACCAAAAACGCTTCGATTTTCGCGGCCAACGCCTCAACGGTAAAGCTCTCCTGCGTCATCATCCAACCGCCACCAGCATCGTCAAGCGCTGCTGCATTAATCTTCTGATGTTCATCCGCTGAATTGGGGTAAGGGACCAAAATAGCGGGACGCCCAGCACAGGTCACTTCTGCCATCGTCGATGCACCTGAGCGCGCTATCACCAAATGTGCCGACGCCAAACGCGCGGGAATATCAGTAAAGAAACTCGCCAAATCTGCAGTAATACCAATCTCTTTATAAGATTCACGTACCTGCTCCATATCTTCCGAACGCACCTGCTGATCCACACGAATCCGCTGACGCAGCGTTTCAGGCAACAACGCAATCGCTCCGGGCAAAATCGCGCTAAAGACATTCGCACCCTGCGACCCGCCCGTCACTAACACACGCATCACACCATCTTGTTCTAACTCAGAATAGGGAACATTATGCAGCACACGCACAGCCGAACGCACAGGGTTTCCTACCAATATTTCTTTCGCACGATTCTCATCTTGAATCATACCCGTATCGCTGAAGGAAGTCGCAATGCGATTAACCTTTGGCGCCAATACACGATTCGCGCGACCAAGCACTGCATTTTGCTCATGAATCACCGTTGGGGCACGCGTAAATGACGCTGCCATCATCGTCGGGAAAGAAGGATAACCACCAAAACCAACCACTACGTCAGGCTTGAGGCGAGAAAGCAAACGACGCGCCTGAAAAATACCATACGCCATTTTAGTGAGGCCTTTGACCTTGCCAACAATGCCTGCACCCAGCGTTCCAGCTTGCACATAATGAATCGGAATCTGACCCAGCACGCCTTTCATGCTGCCCTCAGCATAATCACAGAATCGGCTATCCGTCACCAACGACACTTTATGCCCCGCCGCCGTCAGCTCTTCTGCCAGCGCCTCAGCAGGGAAAATGTGACCACCTGTGCCACCCGCTGCCAGTACAATATGATACGCATCACTCATGCATCTCTCCTAGAATTTCAAACCATGATTTATAGAAGGTATAGGCGCCGTTTACAAGCAGCCTCTTACGTAAAACATCTCTCTATTTTACTTCTAAGCCTATAAAAGGCATAGCGGGAAGAACTCACCCATAACGTTTTGCACCGATGCCGTATTGCTTGCGGGTAAGGCCTAGCAGCATACCCATAGCCAAGGCGATACCGAGCAATGACGAGCCGCCATAGCTGAGAAACGGCAAGGTCATGCCTTTAGCGGGGAGCAAGTTCACTGCCACGCCCATATTAATCACTGCTTGCAATCCGAATTGCACCAACAGCCCTACCGATGCGAGCAAAATAAACAAATCCTGCACACCCCACACACGGAAGAATCCACGCATCATAATCGCGGCATAGAGCATAATAATAAGCAGCGTGAAGAGCATCCCAAATTCCTCGCCTGCGACTGAGAACACGAAATCGGTATGCGAATCGGGTATTTGCCATTTCACGACGCCCTCACCGGGCCCCTTACCCAGCAAACCACCACTCTGGAATGCTTCAATTGATTTATCCACCTGATAATTATCGCCCGATTCAGGGTTTAGAAAACGATCAATACGCGCCTTCACATGCGGCAACATATTATACGCCCCAACACTTGCGCCCACTCCGCCAACGATCAACAACATCACAATAAAGAACGGAACGCCCGCCATTACAAGCTGCGCAGAGAAGGTCGCGACCACCACCACTGTCATCCCCACATCGGGCTGAATTAGCAACAAACCCATCACCAGCACGCACAACGCCACCCCGATCTTATAACCTGGGAAGCCCACCACACGGTGTTTTTCGGCAAACATCCACGCCACGACAACGGCAAAGCACGGCTTCATAATTTCCGAAGGCTGCAGGGAGAATCCCAATAAATGAATCCAACGAATCGCCCCTTTTGTCTCAAACCCCACAAAGGGCAAAAGCATCATAAGAAACACAGTACCCAGAAAACCAAGCACCGCGATGCGCCGAATCCACTGCATGTTAAACAATGACACAGTAATCATCACTGCCAGTGACATTAGAAGGAAAATCTCTTGGCGAATCACAAAATGATATTTATCCAACCCAATGCGCTGCGCTACAGGAGGCGATGCCGCCGTCACCAACAACGCCCCGACAAGCATCAGAAAAATGAGCGCAAACAGATTAAAACGGTCCACCGTAAACCACCAGCGGCTAAGCACGGAGTTGTTAGTACGGTCAAATTTGAAAGCGGTTAAATCCATAACTAAACTTGTAATGGATGAAATCTAAAAAATCTAGCAGGGAATAAGTTAAGAACCAGGTGACCTACCTGCACTATAAAATATATCAAGTTCATTCTTGGCATGGTTTCTGACCGCATCTGCAACTTCATCAAAAAGTATCATCGTCCCATCTTTTTCTGAAGAATCCAAAGGCATGTTGTTTATTTTCTGCATAAAGCTCGTTTTTGCTACTTTTAAGACATCTTCTAGCTCAAGTTCCGTTTTAGGAAGCGTGTCTAGAGCAAGCCTTAATATTTCATACTCTTCTCTTGTTGGTGCCGTAACGCCTTTTTCACCAAGTGTGGAACATAGATCTTTCAATTTTTCATATACATAATAGGGGGATGCACCATGTAAATAGTCTGTGACAGCATAGCCACCTGTAAACGCTCTATTGATAGTATCTTCAACAAGCGAAATACCTATAGGGAAATCATCCTCAGGAGAGTCAAGATGCGCTTGATATGTTAATTGTTCAGCTACATCTTGCAATTCTCCAAGCAGCCTGACTGGCAATTCACGGTCATTTTCCTTCCCTTTTGTAATTATATTTGTCCACATAGCACATACTTTTCTCTGTTTACTTATATTAAGCGTTAAAATAGAGTAACATATAAATGTTACTGTTTTATGAAGGCTTGGCAGAAAGTGCCGAAACAAACGCATCGCCGCGATGCTCAAAAGACGGAAACTGGTCGAAGGATGCGGCGGCGGGGGAAAGCAGCACCACATCACCTTGTTGCGTGGCGTCACGCATGGCGTGCTTGGTGGCAATATCTAGCGTGTTGCACAATTCATATTCAACATCCTCCGCCTGCAGGGTGTCGGAGAATATTTGGGCATCCTGCCCTATCACATAGGCTTTTTTCACTTTGGAGAAATACTCCGTGAGCGATGCAATGCCGCCCGCTTTTGCCATACCACCCACAATCCAATAGATATTGTCATAAGTGTCGAGTGCTTTGGCTGCCGAATCGGCATTGGTCGCTTTGGAATCATTCACGAACAGCACACCATTTTTGCTTCCCACCACATTCATACGATGCGCTAACCCTCCGAAAGATTCCATCGCTGATTGAATGGTCGCATCACTCGCACCAAGCGCCTTGCATGCATGATAGGCAACATAGGCATTTTGACGATTATGAGTGCCTTGCAATGCGGCACAATTGGACAAATCAACCGACACATCATCATCCACCGATACTTTCACGACACGCTGCACCTGCAGGGTTTCTGGTGTTTGTGCGCTATCGGCATCATCAATTCCGACAATCGCCACATCATTAGCATCTTGATTATTGAAGATACGCACCTTCGCCGCGATATAGCCCGCCATATCCCCATGCCGATCCAAATGATCAGGTGACAAATTCAGGAAACAGGCAATATTGAAATGGGTTTTATCGCATAAATCCAGCTGATAAGACGACATCTCAATCACATATATGCCATTTGCGCCCAGCGGCTCAAGCGCCAAAGCAGGCACACCAAGATTTCCACCTACTTGAATATCTTTGCCCGCCACCTCAAGAATATGCGCAATCAATGCTGTAGTAGTAGACTTCCCATTCGTACCCGTAATACCAACATAAGTCGCATCAGGCTGCGCTTCCGCCAACAGCTCCACCTCGCCGATAATCCCTACATTATGTTTGTGCGCATACGCCACCGCATCATGTGGTTTAGGATGCGTCAACGGAATCCCCGGGCTCATAATGAGTGCATCAATATTGCCCCACTCCCACTCAGAGAAATGCTGCAACCCCAATGCTTCGGCTTGCTTATCATCCCACGAAAGCACCGTTGCTCCCGCAGATTCGAACGCATCCACCGCCGCCAAACCCGCTTTACCAAGCCCCAGCACTGCGACTGTTTTACCGCGATATGCATCCAGCGTAATCATAGATTATCTCAGTTTAAGAGTTGATAGCCCGAGGATAGCAAGCACTACAGCGATAATCCAAAAACGAATCACGACTGTTGGCTCTGCCCAGCCCATCTTCTCGAAATGGTGATGAATTGGCGCCATTTTGAAGACGCGTTTGCCTGTGAGCTTGAAGGATACGACTTGGATAATTACGGAAAGCGCTTCCATCACGAACAGTCCACCGATGATAGCGAGAACGAATTCATGCTTGGTAATCACGCTCACAGTACCAATCGCGCCACCAGCGGATAAGGAGCCTGTATCGCCCATAAACACCATTGCTGGAGGAGCATTGAACCACAAAAATCCTAAGCCTGCGCCAACAAATGCTGCACAGAAAATCGCCAGCTCACCAGAATTGGGCACATGATGAATTTGTAGATATCCTGAAAATACAGCATGTCCCACAAGATAGGCAATCAAAGCAAAACAGGCGGTCGCTATCATAATTGGAACAATCGCAAGCCCGTCCAAACCATCCGTCATGTTGACTGCGTTGGATGCACCCACCATCACCAGCACACCAAAGACAATATAAAGCCAGCCAATGTCTGGGAAGAAATCTTTAAAGAATGGAACCGCAAGCTTTGTGCCGTCTGCACCCGCGACGTCAGCAATCCAAATGGCAGCAATCAGCGCGATGCCAATTTGCGCGAGCATCTTCGTTTTAGCAGATACGCCCTTCGTGTTACGCTTGGCAACTTTGAGGTAATCATCCCAAAAGCCCAGCACGCCATAGCCCAGCGTCACAAACAGCACTATCCAAATATAGGCATTCGTGAGATCTGCCCAGAGCAATGTCGAGAGTGTAACCGACAACAAAATCATAATTCCACCCATCGTCGGCGTACCCTTTTTAGTGAGCAAATGAGACTCCGGTCCATCTTCGCGAATCGGCTGACCATGCGTTTGGCGTGAACGCAACCAACGGATAATTTTAGGGCCAAAAATAAGACATATCATCAGGCTGGTAAGCACTGCCCCACCTGCACGAAATGTCTGATATTTAAAAAGATTGAAAAACTGAGCGTCTGCCGCCAAAGGAAAAAGAAAATTATAAAGCATCTAATGCCGAACCTTACTGATTTTGAATGTCGCGGAATTTTATAGCATCGCTTTGGAAATATTTCTAGTTTTTATAATCCTTAGCGATTCCTCGCTTTATCGCCAGAAGGAATCTCACACGTAATTTTCGCTCTTATGCTCGCATCGTCTAGCCCGTCGTGCATGTCATGAACACGAAACGAGAGGTCGCAATTTCCACGTTCAGTTTCATAGACCAGTGCTAGGTTCTCGTGATCAGGAAATTGCCCAGATTTATGAGGTGATATAAAGAGCTCTCCACCCCCAACATCCAGCATTGTCCCTTGCTTCAATATTTCCTCAAAAGGTTTAAACAGCACTTTCTTTAATGCCTTCATCGTATCAATAGACTCACCCGCAATATAGGCATCTGGGTCTTCCAAACACGCCTCATTGGCGTATGTAATGCGCTTATTCCATTCCTTTACCAAAGCTTTTCCAACTTTGGTTGCTTCCTCACCCTGTGGTTTAGGTAGCTTAAATTCATCTTGATCACAGTAAAACTCTTTTGGGTCAGCATAAGGCACATTAACAAGTAAATGTAGATCAGACAACGTCCCACCAGAAGATAAAGATTGCTCAATGTCCCCTGTGTTTTGCGCAGATAAATCTAGCGGTTTTTCTTGATCTTGATTAGCCATACTTCTTATCTTTCATTTTTCAACTTAATGAATATAACAGAAAAATATGACAAACTTATGACAATGCAGCAACTAATGTATAAATTTTGCTACCGTTGGAGCCTTTAAACATAATGGCGTCATCTGGCTTGAATGCGTCTTGCAGGTTCAAGGATGCAGCATCTTCAGCCCATGCACCTTGCATTGAATCGGGCAGCGCATCGAACATATGTTTCATCATCTCACCTGCTGCATACACAACGTCAATGCCCGCATCTTGCAATGAGGCTGCCAAATCACTATGCATTTGCGTGGCATCATCACCCATTTCGAGCATATCACCCAACACTGCAACCAAGCGCCCCTTTGTGACACCTGCTTCTTGGAGTGCTTTGAGTTTTGCAAATGCTGCGCGCATCGAGGCGGGCGAGGCATTATAACTATCGTCTATAATAAGGACTTCGCCGCCATCTATAGTCGTATATGTCAAACGCCCACGCCCTTTAGGTTCAGAGAATTTAGCCAAAGCTTCTGCCGCTGTTTTCACATAACCACCGAGCAACGATACAGCGCCCAAAGCCACAGCACTTATACCCGCCCAATGTTCGCCCAGTGCAGCGATTGTATAATCTAGCGCGATGCCGTCTATATTCGCAGATATAGCCGCACCCTTCACAGACAGCTCATAAGATAGTACTTTAAAATCGGCCTTATCATGCGCACCGAAACTTTTGCGATGATCAATATGCGATGAATGCACCCGCAAATAGTCATAATGCGCATTATCATGTGGGAGCACCAGCGTTCCGCCATCGATCAATCCCTCGGCAATTTCTAACTTGGCATCAGCAATGCCTTCCACCGATTCGAAAAACTCCATATGGGCTGCTTCAATCGCGGTGATAATCGCCACATGTGGACGTGCCATGTTGGTGAGATACGCTATCTCGCCCGCAGCACTCATGCCCATTTCAATAATAGCATACTCAGTATCAAACGGCATATTCGCCAAGGTTAGCGGCACACCTATATGATTATTATAATTGCCGCCCGTCACATAGGTTCTACCCAGCGATTCACACGCGACTTTCAGCGCTTCTTTGGTGCTAGTTTTGCCGACACTTCCGGTGACAGCAACCACTTTACCCAATAGACGCTCGCGTGCATGGTTTCCAAGCCTTACAAGCCCTTCGAGTGGATCATAATCAATGAGAAATAAGCGCTCATCCGTCGCATCCATATCTTCAGGAATATAACTGACTAACGCTGCGCTCGCGCCCTGCTCCAACGCAGCTTTTACAAATGCATGCGCATCATGGTTCTCACCAATGAGTGCAACAAACACATCACCCTCAGATGCTTGACGTGAATCTATAATAATACGATTGAACATTGCCGCTTGCGCACCCAACCATTCAGCTTCTGTAGCGGCGGCAATATCTTTCGCTATCCATAAACTTTGAGTCATTTATGCTGCTTTCCCATTTAGGGTTGCGAGCACTTTCTGCGCCACTTCACCATCATGATGATGAAGGACTGTGTCACCAATAATTTGTTCAGACTCATGCCCCTTGCCTGCAATCACCAACACATCGCCTTTTTGCAAACCTCTAATTGCATGGTCAATGGCTGCTGTTCTATCACCAATTTCTGTAGCACCGGGGCAGCCCGCCATCACCTCAGCGCGGATGGTTGCAGGGTCTTCACTGCGCGGATTATCATCTGTTATAATAACGACATCAGCATAATCGGCAGCAGCCTTACCCATCACAGGACGTTTTTCTTTATCACGATCACCGCCACAGCCACACACCACATGAAGCTTATTCTCAGTGTGAGGACGGAGTGCTTGCAACACCTTTTCAAGCGCGCTAGCCGTATGGGCATAATCAGTGAATATCGGCATTCCTTCAGGATGCGTTCCTACCAAATCAACCCGTCCCGACACACCTTTAAGCTTTGCGAATGCTGCAGTTACGTCATCAAACGACGCGCCCGAATCCATCGCCATGCTTGTAGCAACCAACACATTCTTAATTTGGAACTCGCCATAAAGCGGCACAACACCTTGCCAGTTTTGGCCACTGAATGACAGCGCAACTTCCAACCCTTTTTCGGTAGGTTTTTGCTCCAAAATCGCAATATCATTTTCAGCACCACCAAACGTTACAACGTTGAAATCCTTGCTGGTGAGCTCTGTTTTTAGTGCCGCTACACTCTCCATATCTCCATTGAGAATCGCCAACCCTTTCGGTGCGAGTAAATCATCAAACAATCGTTTTTTGGCATCAAAATACGCCTCAACAGTCCCATGATAATCACCATGGTCACGCCCAAAGGTCGTGAAGGCTGCGGAGCTCACATGCATCCCATCCAAACGATATTGATCTAAGCCGTGACTCGACGCTTCCACCGCGACATGCTCAACACCTGCCTCAGCGAGTGCCGCGAGTATCTCAGCCAGCACACCGGCATCAGGCGTAGTATTAGGAAAATCCGGCAAATTATCCGTATGGTCACAGCGCACACCAAGCGTACCAATAGAGGCTGCCTTATGGCCGGTCAGTTCCCATAATTGTCGCAAGAATTCTGCGGTGGATGTCTTGCCATCTGTACCTGTAATTGCAGCAATATAAGCAGGCTGTTTGCCATAAAATACTGCGGCATATTTCGCATAGGCGATACGGGTATCTGCAACACGCAAAATCACTACACCCGCAGGAATTTGAACGTTTGAAGCATCTGCCACAACAATCGCCACCGCACCTTTTTCGACGGCGCCGGCAATATAATCCTCGCCATTGAGGTGCACACCTTTAACCGCCACAAAAACATGCCCCGCACCCACATTACGTGAGTCAGAGGTGATACCTGTAATGGCCACATCGCTATCGCCCGTAATGCGCGCAGCTTCATAGGCGTGTATTAGATTAGTAAGAGGTCGCATGGATGGCAGCTTTCTTGCGTCGTGCACGTTCTTTTTTGAGTTTCGCTTCACGGCGAGCACGTTCCCAAATTAAATCGACTTCGTCAAGTGTTTCATGTGGCTGAGGGTACATCATCAACATTGGCGCCATCTGCGAAATGATGTTTCCAACCACGGGAGCAGCAATCCACCCACCCGTTGCATAACCATAGGTTTTCTTGTTTCCCTTGGGTGAATCGAGCATCACCAACACCAAATATTCAGGCTTTTCCATTGGGAATGCCGCGATGAATGAGGTGAGCTTTGCATCTTTATCATAACCACCCTTGATAGGTTTTTCAGCCGTACCAGTTTTACCGCCAACCTGATATCCTGCGACAGCTGCTTTACGGCCCGTGCCATATTGCACAACCGAGCGCATCAGGCGGCGTACATGTTTAGCAGTGCGTTCAGAAATCACTTTCACGCCAGCATCTTTCGGATTGCTCTCACGATGTAACAAGGTTGGGCTATGACGACGACCATCCCCAATAAGCGCGCCAATAGCTTGCATCAAATGGAGCGGAGACACCGACATTCCATGACCGTATGAAATGGTCATCATGCTGATATCTTCCCAGTTCTTTGGCAATAATGGCGTACTACGTTCTGGCAATTCAATATCAACCTTATCAAACAACCCCAAGTCCTTGAGGAACTTTTTCTGATTATCCTTACCCACTTCTTGGATCACTTTCACCGTTCCAATATTCGATGAATAGGCAAACACCTCTGGCAAGCTCAAACGACGGTTATATTTATGCGAATCACGAATAGAAAAGCGCGCCTCACGAATTGGATTGCTCACATCATAGGTTTGCTGCATATGGGTTTTGCCATATTCCAAACCCGCTGCCATGGTGAATGTTTTAAACGTCGAACCCATTTCATAGGCACCTAAAGTCGCATGATTAAAACGGCGCCATTTTTCTGTTTTTGCCGGTTGGTTTGGATTGAAATCGGGTAGAGACACCATCGACACCATTTCACCGGTAGGAATATGCATCACCATGCCGGTCGCACCAATCGCACTAAATTCATTGACCGCTTTTTGCAATTGATTACGCACTAAATCCTGCACACGCACATCAAGCGACAGCTGCAATCCGGCCTCCTGTTTGCTTTTATCGCGCAAACGTTTATCAAAATGGCTTTCTAAACCAGCCAGCCCATGATTATCAACCCCAACATATCCCAGCACATGCGAGAATAAGTTGCCATGCGGATAAGAGCGCGCATGCTCAGTTTGGAAATAAAGCCCGGGAACACCAAGCTTGTTCACACGATATTGTTCATCTGGCGATAAATTCCGCTTAAGCCATGCGAAACTTTTGCCATTGGTCAAATGCTTGAGGGCCAAACGGTAAGACACGCCTTTAAGTTCTTCTGATAAAAGCTGCGCCACTTCCTCAGGCTCTTTAATTTCCTTTGGATTCGCATAAAGAGATGCCGTTTCCAAGCTGGTCGCTACCACCAAACCATTGCGGTCTGTAATATCAGCACGCGGCAAAATCAACGAAGATCTCTCCATTTCTTTCGTGTCCATGCCAAGCGCCTTAGGCGTGGCACCCTCAGTCATCAGCGCCATCAGGGATACATCAGCATTTTCTTCAGGCGTCAGCAACTCAGCCATGCCGCGTCCACCAATAGACAACGTCACGACCTTATAACCAATCGAGGTGAAGCCCAGCATAAACACCAGCGCACAACAGCTCAGCCAAAAACGGCTTTGCTCCATCGTCTGATGAGAAGCACTGCTCGCAAGCTTAACAGTACGCTTCGCACCTGCATGCTTTTTGGGAGTTGGTTTTGTATTACGTGTGTGTCGAGCCATGTGTCAATTGTGAACCTTACTCAACAACAATGAAATCTAAATCCACATTTTCACCACTCACAGCCATCAACGCATCTGCATCTATGGCATCCACGTCACGCAACGAGGAAAGTGACGCGGGCTGCATCATCTGCGCAGCGGTTATAGGCTCCAATTTCAAATACTGGCTAGCAAGCTGACGTACACGCTCAGGGCGAGTAAGATAGCTCCATTCCGCTTCCAACACATGTACTGCCTGCGATTCTGTCGCCAGTTCACTTTCCAAGCTGGTCACCTGACTTTTCATCTCATGGACCTTGTATTTCACTTTATACAAACCAAGCACTGCCACAAACACCACACATAACCAAAAGATCGTTGATACACGCATTACGCATTCCTTTTCTGCATTGCTCTGAGTCGCGCTGACCGAGAACGAGAATTAACCTTCATTTCATCACCTGACGGCTTGGCTGGAAAAGGCTTCACCAGCTCAAACCCGAATTGCTTTTGCGCCTCTGGCATCACCAAATGCACCGGCGTATGACGCGACTGCCCTTTGACACGCCCCACCTTCGATTTCATAAATTCTTTGACCATCCGGTCTTCTAACGAATGGAACGTCACAACGACCAATCGCCCACCCTCTGCTAGCAGGGATTCTGCGCTTTCGAGTGCATTTTCCAACTCATCCAGCTCGCCATTCACATAAATACGGAGTGCTTGGAATGTTTTGGTTGCAGGATGTTTTTCTGATTTACTCTTCGAACGAATTGCCTTCGCAACAATGTCGGCTAACTGCGCTGTGGTTTCAATCGGAGCCTCAGCACGTGCAATCACAATCGCTTTAGCAACACGGCGCGACATGCGCTCCTCACCAAACTGATAAATCACGTCGGCCAGATCGTCTTCTTCCATACGATTAACCACATCAGCGGCAGATTCACCTGCCTGTGACATGCGCATATCTAATGGCCCATCACGCATGAACGAAAACCCACGATCAGCCTCATCTATCTGCATAGACGACACACCGATATCGAGGACAATACCATCCACAGACTCAATGCCATCCTCCGCCAGCAATGTTTTCATTTCACCGAACCGACCAGCAATAAACTGGAAACGCCCATTAGACTCTGCCTGCAAGATTTCTGCCATTTGCGCTACATTCGGATCACGATCAATGCCAATAATTTTCGCATCCGCCGCTTCCAACAAAGCGCGGCTATATCCACCTGCGCCGAAGGTTCCGTCCACATAGACCCCACCATCACGCACATCCATTGCAGACAACACTTCTTCCAACAACACAGGCGCATGAGGCGCTTTTACGACAGGTGCTGCAAGGCTCATGACTCACCACCATTCTTAGCGCGAAGTTGCCCGCGGCGCTCAAGCGCCGTTTTGCGAGATTCTTTCGCATAAGCGGCATACGCCTTAGGTTCCCACATCTCAAAGGTTTGCCCTTTCCCGACGAAGACAATCTCCGAGGCAAAACCAGATTCTTCAATTAGTGAGGCAGGCAACATCACGCGCCCCTCCCCATCAAATGACAACTGCGCAGCACCACCCAAAATGGCAGCAGCAAACGCATCTTTTTCTTCTGAGAATGGGTCAAGCGTTTCAATCCGTTCCGACATCATTTCCATACGGCTCATTGAGCACGCCTCAATGCACGGATTGATAAATGACGCATAAGCCACAATCCCATTAAACGCCTCAGACGCAAGCACAGCGCGGAATGAAGCAGGTACAGAAATACGCCCCTTCTTGTCTATCTTCTTTTCGAATGTGGATAAAAACAATGCCATCTATGCCCGAATTCCCTTTTTGGAAATAATTGGTTTAACTTGGGTATAGCTGGGATTTTATGGTTTATAGCTGGGATAGTCAAGGATAAACTTGGATTTTTTTCTGTTTTTAAGGAGCAAAAAAGCTGTTATTTTTCAACCTCCTGTCATTCCTACGAAGACAGGAATTCATCACATTCGAAGGCACAAAACTCAATTGCACCGACGCCAAAAGGTCGGGCTTGCATTGCAGAACAAAAACTCCACATACCAACCAATAGATGTGATACTGGTCATGCCACCACCTGTACCCATGGGGTAAGCTGGGCAAATTTATTTAAAACATTTGCTGAGAAAATATAATGCTCCATCATTACCACCCCACGCGCTATTCGCACAAAAAAACGACGGCCAGATATCTCTGATAGCCAAGGATGCAGCAACACCGAACCTAAGAACGGCCATGACGACTTCAGCGCGCGCCCGCTTTATAACGCAATTTATGAACGCAGGGGCAATCGCAACTTAATATCCCCACGGGCATAGAGGCGCTTATCTTCGTCAGTCATTGGCACCTCAACAAATCCACAATCTTGATAGAGATGCAAGGCGGGTGCTAGCGAACGATTGGAATAAATCGCGATGCCCTCCGCCCCTAATTGCTTGGCGAGATCTATGGCATGCATCGTCAGCTTGCGACCAATGCCCTTGCCCTGCAACCCCTTCTCCACACCAAACTTCGACATTTCAAACCAGCCGCCCTCCGCACGTGCCATTTTTTTCAACGCACCAACTCCGACAATACGGTTTTCCATCTCGGCGATAAAAATATGCCCGCCCTTGGCAAGAATTACTCCCTCTGGGTCGGCAAAAACTGCCTCATCAATCGCCTCGACGACAAAATATTCCTCAAGCCACGCACGGTTCAAACGCTCAAACGCCGCCTTATCTTCCGCATTCTCAGGGCGATAGGCCCGCAACTTAATTTCAACAGTAATTGGGCATAGCTCTTGCATAGATGTAGACAATGGGGAACCTCTTCTGGGGTAAAAATAACAACGAAACACAAAATATAGTTGATAAGTAGTAACTTTATCTATATGTTGTGTTTTCAACTGTATTAAATTGCAGCGAGATATAAGGATTGTCAAGCATCATGAACAATGCACAACCGCAGGACTTAGCAGAAACACTCTCACATCGCGTGATGGATTGCGTTGATTGGCTCGATAAATTTGGGCGCACATTGCTGCCCGATACGCCTGTCACAACCAATTTCCGCCGCTACCCGTCCAACTACACCGCAGAAGCGACCATGCAGCAAACTATTTTCGCCTATAGCATTGCCGCGCTGTCAGTAAAATTGATGCGTGCAGACGGAGACACAAACGAGCGCGAGCGCGCCACATTCAAACAAATATTTGCAACAGATGAGCTGGATGAAACACGGCTGGCGACGCTTTTGGCCTCTGCGTCCAAAGACACCGCGCCACCTGAACAATATGCCAAACAAATCGCGAACCTCTATATTGATGCACCCGATATGCGCGTGCAAGTAATGATGCGCCTGTGTAAAATCGCTATTGTTGACGGTCCTGTCACAGTGGAAGAATTCGATTTCCTCGTTACATTGGGAGAAACTTTCTCCATCCCTATTTATAAAATCGCTGATTGGTTGGACACGCTCGATGGCCCCACCAAAGGCGATGCCTATTTGCTGCTCAAAGCTGCAAAAAATACAGATGATGACGCATTGCAACTTGACTATCGCGAGCGGATGCGCTCATGCCACCCCGATCGCTGGAGCAAAGGCAAACGCTATGCTGAGATGTATCGCCTGGCCAATGCCAAAGCAGCAGCGATTAATGCAGCCTATCGTTCTGTCACGCGCGCGCGTGAGCTAGGACGAAAGACAGGATAACATGAAATTGGGTTGAGCCCCTACATTGATATGACGGCTCCCCTGAATATTTGCTTGCCGAGCGACTTGCGGGTTTGAGATACGTCTCAAACCCGTCTTTTTATCTGAACAAACTTTGTTGCTCTGGTGCAATGAGCTGACCATGCTGTTCCAACACGCCTGCTAATGCGAGACCTACTTTAACTTGCACAGCCTTGATACGGCTGTCCGTAAGCTTCTCAAGATCCTCTACGCACAGCGCATCGCCCAACACATTTTTCATCTTTATCTTGCTGAACTTACATATCAAAGGGTAGTTTAAAGTTTCATTGTTATCGATGCGTTTATTCAACCATTTTTCCAAACGACTTTCAATAATATCTGCAATTTTTCCATGCGCCTCATCATCCAAACTTAACGGCATTTTCTTCACTTCATTCGCACAATATTGTACGATACCACTCACCGAATGCGCATCATTTCCAGAAGCATTGATAACCATAGTCCGAGGGAGTTGCTGTTCAGCTTTTCCTTGCGCATCTTCAAAATATTCCATGAACCGGCTCCATTGCTCTGGTGCAAACTCTGTTTCATATTGCTGATAGCTATCTTTCATGACATCAGGAGTGCATTGCGACAAACTTCTGCCATAGCGCGCCATATGCTGCGCTATGGATGCAAACATTCCAGCAGAACTAGATACACAGCTCAAATTGCTTAATACAGCCAAAGAAGGCGCAAACTGTACTTTCATATAGGCCAACTGCCCGGCCTGCTCAAGCGAGAGTTCTTTTGGCGCTTCTTGATTAACCCACTTATTCATTTTCAACTTGCACTCATCTTTGGTTTATGTTCTTGAGCACTATAGCCTATAAACATGACAATTTGATGACGGTGCCATGAAACCCTCCCATATAATAATCGCCACGCTGATCGCCGCCATGTGGGGCTGCAACTTTGTCGCGGCCAAACTGGCGATGGAAGCATTCCCTCCATTCTTCTTGTTGGCGGTACGTATGCTGATTGTCTGGGCATTGCTTGCACCCTTCACACCCAAGTTGCATCTTCCATTCAAACAGATGGCAATTCTATCACTTTTGTTGGGTGGCGGGCATTTTGCCGCAATGTATTTTGCCTTAAATATTGGACTAGACGTAGCGAGCGCAGTGATTGCGGGGCAGCTCGGGGTGCCCTTTTCATGCATACTAGGCGTATGGCTATTAGGCGACAAGATTGGCATCTGGCGCGGCATGGCCATCGCCATTTCATGCTTGGGGGTAGTGGTGATTGCGGGTGACCCACATATCACAGAGCATATTCCCGCCTTCATCATCGCATGCTTGGCAGGCTGCGCATGGGGCGGCTCAAATGTCATGATGAAACAGCTTGGTAGCGTTCAGATTCTGCCGTTCCTCGCGCGCCTCTCCCTGCTCTGCGTCCCGCAACTCTTGCTTTTGTCAGCCCTATTTGAAGAAGGCCAAATCGCTTCACTCTCGCTCGCAGGCACCGTCGCATGGTCAGCTATGGCCTATTCCGTGCTCGCCTCTTCCATCGCGGCCTATGGCTTGTGGTATTGGCTACTTGCTAAATATAATGTCAGCCAAGTGGCGCCCTATTCTTTGCTCATCCCTGTCTTCGGCATCGGCTCGGGTCAGCTCTTTTTCGAAGAGCCCTTCACCCTGCAAATGCAAATAGGTGCCTTCTTGACAATTGCAGGGGTTGCCATCATTACTATACGCAAACCCAAACGACTCATTGTGCCACGCTCATGACCCCACCTATTATACATCTGCCTTCACCCAATCACAATGACCGCCCCAGCGGTGCAAATGACATCACTGCGCTCGTGCTGCATTATACGGGCATGGAAGACGCTGAAGAAGTTAAACAACGCCTCTGCTGCCCTGATGCAGGCGTATCAGCCCATTATTTCATCGAAGAAGATGGCACCATCATTCAACATGTTGACGAAAAAAAACGCGCATGGCATGCTGGTGTGAGCAGCTGGCGTGGACGCCCCAATGTGAATGATTATTCCATCGGCATCGAAATTCAAAACCCTGGCCATGAATGGGGGTACCGCGCATTTCCAGATACTCAAATGAAATCTGTCATCGCACTCTCACAAGCAATCATTGCTCGTCATAACATCGAAAAACGCAATGTTATCGCCCATTCCGACATCGCCCCCACCCGCAAGCAAGATCCCGGTGAATTGTTCGATTGGAGTTGGGTAGGGTTATTTAATGCCACTGCTACGGACATACTGTCCTCCGCAATAGGCGACCGCTCTGCGAGCTCAAGGCTGACTCGGCCCCCTGACCTCGCTGTATTCACAGCCGAGAATGTGCAAGAAAATTTGGCAAAGTATGGGTATGGCATAGACTTAACAGGCAGCTTCGACGAACAAACCAAACGCACCATCACCGCCTTTCAACGTCATTTCAGACAAACCAACGTCAATGGCGAATGGGATGGCGAATGCGAAGCAATCCTTGCAGAACTTCTCACATTAGTATAGAGCATCCCATGTCAGATGGTCGGATGAGCGCGTTACATGTTCGTTTTTGTTCTGAATTGTGTTTGGCTAACGATGCTAGGAAATATGTATGAATAATACATATGACGACGCAGAGAGACGCGAAACGCAAGAACAGAACGAAAAGTAGCGAGGAAAGTCCGGGCTCCACAGAAGCACAGAGCCAGTTAACGGCTGGCGAGG
The DNA here is from genome assembly GCA_937982385.1 of uncultured Rickettsiales bacterium. Classification (GTDB taxonomy): domain Bacteria; phylum Pseudomonadota; class Alphaproteobacteria; order Rickettsiales; family UBA998; genus CALJMC01. The sequence continues at coordinate 17,273 of CALJMC010000173.1, forward strand.
GTAACCTTAGGGAAAGTGCCGCAGAAAATATACCGCCGATGGCGACTATGTTTGTTCTGAATTGTATTTGGCTAACGATGCTAGGAAATATGCATGAATAATACATATGACGACGCAGAGAGACGCGAAACGCAAGAACAGAACGAACAGCACAGGTAAGGTTGAAATGGTGAGGTAAGAGCTCACCGCGCGTTTGGTAACAAAGGTGGCAGGGTAAACCCCTCTGGGAGCAAGACCGAATAGGAACGACGCAGCACTTCGGTGTCAGGTGGGCTTCGCACTGAGTCGTTCGGGTAGGTCGCTAGAGCGTATGGGTGACCATACGCCCAGATGAATGCTCATACAGTGATGGCAACATCATGGACAAAACCCGGCTTACAGACCATCTGACATTATTTGCGGCTTCGAAGCCGCACATATTGTGCGTTTCTCCGCTGTCACTGGCGTGACGCTCACGGCTGTTTATTCTTTTCCAGCTACACGCAAATCTGAAACATTGTCACTCGCTGCAACCGATATAACATCAACCGCTGTGTCTACGGGTGATTCCAAGACTGACTGTTCTGCAAGCACTTCTATCTGAAACATGCTTCTATTCATAAAATTGCTTTCATCACGTTGCGCAACAGAAAATTGTGGAAATGCAACCTGGACAGCCTGTATGATATCGCTATCATTTGAGCTTGGTAGAGAGTCTTTAACCACACTAGCGAACCACTCGACTGCAAACGCCTTTTCCCTGCTTATATTTTCATTAGTGGTTGGCTGAGCGTCACTCATGTAAAACCTCATCACGCTCGCCCCTTCTAAGCCGCTATCAAACGCCTCTCCGAATTTGCGAAAAATAGTAACAAGCGCCTTATCATCCATCACATTGTCATCAGATATGGCTACGGCGTCACTAGCTAGCTTCTTATGATTCCGCCGATTCAAGAAGCCTGAAAATTCGGCCATAGACGTTTCAAAACCATTATAAAAGAGCATAGACTCTTCATCATCACGAAAACGAGAACCTATATTACGTGCTATTTTCTGTCGTTGCATTGGATAGACGTTCATCGTGCAATTACCTTAGTTATTTGAACATACGGCACTTCAAGTATCTTTGTTTTTCGTGCCACCAAGTGCGTTTATTTGTGACGGTTTTATAAAGATTGGATTGAGGATCTACATTATTATTTCATTTGTTTTGGCATGCCTACAATGGTGAATAACAGTGGCAAATCTCTCTCTTGCGGACGGACAGGACTAAAACCTGTCCATGACGAACCATTGTCTTTACTTAGCTCAACACGCGACTGCGACCACACATTACGGTTTTTAAAGCCATGCCATTCTTTATTGTCATGACCAACAAGAATAAACCCAGATTTTGGACCACCGCTCAATTCAACAGAATAAGCGGAGCCTTTAACCAAGTTCACAGACGTCTTAAAAGAAGTGTAGCCCCAATCATGACACCAATCCAAATTATTACCCTTAGGTCCTTGTACAGTTTTACGGCAATGCGCTGAAGCTTTTATGCTACCAGTGGCTAACGCCTTACCGCCTTTGTCTTTTAAAACAACATTAAGCGGACTGCCATCCGCCGTTTTGGTGTGTCCAAAATTTAGCCACATCCCATTTACATGCCGTGAGGCATCTTGCACAACAAAATTTTGTCGTGCTTTCGTTGCTCCACCAATTGTATGCCTTGCTATACTCATCGCATTAATAGGCGTGTATGAATCTCCGACAGCAACACCATCAGTGTAGCCAACCTCATACCAAGAACGAGTGTATTTATAAAATGTCCAGCTATGGTTTTTAGTACGTCGATAATAGTTAGCAGCCGAATCATCACCCAAATAAGGGCCTCCTAACCCAGTGGTTGTAGGCGTAGTGATGAAACGAGGTCCATTCAATCCTTGCGCCCCTTGATTACGCGGACATTTTGATGCCTCAGACGGCTTTACATTCGACAATGCCGTACAGCTTGTCGGTGGAGTTAGATTAGTAAACACTAAATGATAGAGCTGCCCCTCTTTAATACGAACAGGTGACACAAACTTCAGCTCAGGGTGAGGAATCTTTTTATTTTCCATCGGCACAAATGGCTTTGTTTTTCCAAGCACTTCGTTTGAGGGCGTCCCCTTGCTTGTATTCGTACGAAGCTCTACAACAATCGTTCCGCCATTACCGACGCTATAACTACTACCAAGTGTATATCCGCAAGTATATTCATCAAGCCCATTATCCACACAATTACAATATTTACTTCCCGGTCCTTTTTTCTTACAGCGATCTTTTATGTTAGCCATATTTAATGTTCTATTATGATATCTAACATAGTTTATAGCGCCAGTTCGCTCAGCACGGAACCGACGACTACTCTCGATGCCAATACCTGCATTTTGTAGCCCTACTCCAGCAGTGTAATTCCCATAGAATATCCCAGCCATTGGTAAGTCTGGATTCGCATTTTTCGGCCAACCCACTGCTCCCGTAGAGCTCGAGCCCGTATTAGACGGCGCAGGACTCGGGCTAGAAGTGGGAGCTGGGTCAGGTTTATTAGACGCAACCACTGGCACACCACTTGTCCTAAAGCTATAAGTATTTGAAACAACCTCTACACCATCTTTTGCTGCACTCTTCACACGATAATAATACGTTGTACTGGGCTTTAGGCCATCCGCTTCTTGCCTATGGCTATCCCACTTCAGGCTCGTTTGAGGCTTTGTTGTACGACCAAATTTTCGACTAGGAGCAAATTCCACAACACCTGTACCATGCTGATTGAGATCCCATTTAAAGACAACATTACGCTCAGTCGCCTTTGCGGTAACATTGGAAATTTTCATGGGCAACGCTGGCGTTCTAAAACTTCTCTTGGTTGAGACAACTTCATTCTTTTTTCTATCCGCACTTTTTACACGATAATAATATCTCGTGTCAGGCTTCAAGCCTGAAATGGTTTGGGTGTGCGCATCCCGATTATAACTCTTCTCACGCTTAGATTCCTGACCAAGATTGTATGACGTACCAAACTCTACATACCCTGTTCCTTTTTGGTTAAGTTTCCATTTAATAACTGCACTCTCACCTTTAATTGAAGTGACTTCAAGATCAGAAATTGTGAGCGCCTTCACCATAGAATCAGCTGAAGATGTGTTTGATGAACCTAGCGACTCTGTCCTGAAACTTTTAGTATCTGATATCACCTCTTTATTGTCGCGTCCTGCACTTCTTGCACGATAATAATAGGTGGTATTCGGACGTAGCCTTGTTATCGTTTGTATATGCTTATCATACCGAAAACTAAACTCTTTTTTTGATTCCTGATGCATCCCATTACGTGAACGCCCATATTGCACATAACCCGTGCCCTTATCAGTCAAATCCCATTTTATAACTGCACTGTCACTCGTAATTTTGGTTGCGTTAAGGTTCGAAACCGTAACACTCTTATTTTGAAACGAAAGCATTTTGCTAGATGAACCATTATATGCAACTTCAAATGAAGCTAGGCTAGCTTGGTTGTTCTTAGTGTCATTACTCGCAAAGGACACATGCGGAAAAAAACACAGAGCACTTATGATAAGCCCGAATAAAAAAAACCGTGACAATAAATCGTTGATAGATTTGCGCAAAAATTCCCCTAATAATATGGTGTTATTAAGAGAAATTATGACGCAAATTAGTTAAAATTCTGTTAATTGCTAGTACAACACAAAGAAACCACGAAGAAGCTTTGAAACAAACAAAACCTTACACTTCATTCATAATTTGTTCTTTGGCTTCGCCTAACAAGCGATCCATCTCGCGGCGGACATCACCTTCTTCTATGTGGATGCCTGCGGTTTGCAAATCGCCAAACACTTTGCGCAGCACATCATCGTCGCCCACTTCTTCAAAATCAGCAATCACAACTTCTTTTGCGTAAGCTACAGCATCGTCATCTTTTTTGTGCATTTTATCGGCTGCCCAGAGCCCAAGCAATTTGTTGCGACGCGCGCTTGCCTTAAACTGTAAATCCTCATCATGTGCGAATTTATTTTCAAATGCGTTTTTGCGTTCATCAATGCTGGACATAGAGCTTTTCCTTGGTTGGTTAAGATGCAGAATAGTAGTTGCGAGGGAACATAATTTATTCTATGAGTTGTGCCAACTAAAATCGACATGATTGGATAACTCACATGAGTAAAAAAACGCCACTATACGAAGGCAAAGCAAAACAACTGTTTGAAGGACCTGAGCCAGGCACGCTGATTCAGCATTTCAAAGATGATGCAACTGCCTTTAATAACGAGAAAAAAGGCACGATTGCTGGCAAAGGCATCATTAATAACCGTATCTCAGAATATCTGATGATTAAGCTTGAGGAAATGGGTATCCCTACACATTTCATTCGCACACTCAACATGCGTGAGCAATTGGTGCATGCGGTTGAGATTATTCCGTTGGAGATTATCGTACGTAACGTAGCAGCAGGCAGCTTCACAAAACGTTTTGGCGTGGATGAAGGCTTATATCTCGGACGTCCTATCGTAGAATATTGCCTCAAGAATGATAAACTCGGTGATCCATTCATTGCTGAAGAACATATTTATGCCTTCGATATTGCAGACCCAATTGAAGTGGAAGAGTTGCGGTTGCTCTCACTACGCATCAATGACTATTTGAGCGGTTTGTTCATGGGCGTTGGTTTGAAACTCGTTGATTTCAAGCTCGAATTTGGTCGTGTCTATGATGAAGAAGGCGGACTTCGTATTCTCCTCGCGGATGAAATTAGCCCTGATTCATGTCGCCTATGGGACAATGACACAGAAGAAAAGCTTGATAAAGACCGTTTCCGTCAAGATATGGGTGGCGTTGAAGAAGCCTACCAAGAAGTGGCGCGTCGTTTGGGCGTATTGCCAAGTGCCGATGTAGAAAATATCGCAGACATCAAGCCACAAAAGAAAAAACCTAAGGCAAAATCGCC
>CALJMC010000174.1 GCA_937982385.1 uncultured Rickettsiales bacterium
AGCAAATAAGTTTGTTCAAGAAACCCAAGAAAAATATCCTGGCTCTCCTGTCATTATTTTGAACACAAGTAAACACACACTTTTAGACCCTGATGCATATACTAAACTGAATACGCAACTCAACCGAGAGAATAGAGCGCAATATGGAGTCCTAAGCACCGACGGTGCACCTATTACAGAGGCTCACATGGCTAATGCAATAAGAGTTGCAGAAGATGCTGTCACAAATGAGTTTATTGATGTGCAAGCAGACTATTACAAGCCAGATGGTACGGTAAGAGGCGGCAAAACTGTAAAGGCTAATACTCAACATGCCTCACAAGAGTCGCAGCGATAATCATACATGCGCCGCCGAACATCACTACTCCCACTTGCGTGCCACCAAGCACATGGGTAAGCAAGAACCCTGACGTAAGTGCAATGATGACCTGCGGAATCACGATAAACAAGTTGAACACGCCCATATAAACACCCATTTTTTCCTCAGGCAAGCACCCAGCAAGCAAAGCATATGGCATAGCCAAGATAGATGCCCAAGCAATCCCTACTCCAGCCATTGCAAGAAGCAGCATCTCCTTTTGCTCGATATATCCAATCGAAAATAATCCTATTCCACCACACACTAAACATACGGTGTGAATGGTCTTGGGTGAATATTTATTCACCAACCACATCAACGCAAATGCCATAGCGAGCGCAACACCATTATAGAGTGAGAAACACAAACCTGCATAGGATATCCCCTCTTGATAGCTAGGTGATGTCGCATCTACTGCACCAAAAACAGTACGTGCAATGGAGGAACTGAAATAGGTCCACATGCAGAACAAGCCTGCCCATGTGAACATCTGCACCCATGCAAGCTGCTTCATGCGATCAGGCATAGCACTAATGGACGCAAAAATTTCTTTCGTATTCGCGGCAAGTCCTTTGCTCTTTTCCTTCTTTTTCTTAAACGCTTCCATATCCTTTGGTGGGTGTTCTTTGGTCTTCATCACTGTCCAGACAACCGCCATAAGTAATACTGCTGCACCAATATAGAATGAATATTTAATCGTATCAGGCAACACCCCCGGCTCAGGAGACTCAGAAGACACCCCAAACCAATTCATCATCATCCATGGCAAAGCAGACGATACCACCGCCCCAATACCTGTCAGTACAGTTTGCACAGAAAATCCAAATGCACGGCGTTTCTCAGGCAACAAATCAGCCACCAACGAACGGAAAGGTTGCATGGTAACATTCACGGAGCCGTCCAAAATCCATAGCAAGCCTGCCGCCATCCATAACGCGCTTGAATTTGGCATGGCAATCAATGCTAATGACGAGAATATTGCACCAAAGAGCAGGTAGGGATTCCGCCGCCCTAGCTTGTTCCATGTCCTATCACTCATATGCCCAACAATTGGCTGCACCAACAAGCCTGTCAGCGGTGCGGCAATCCATAATAATGCAAGTTGATCTTCACGTGCGCCCAACATCTCATAGATCGGGCTCATATTCGCCATTTGCAGGCCCCAGCCGAACTGGATACCCAAGAAGCCGAAATTCATATTCCAGATTTGCCAGAACGACATTTTCTGGTCTTTTGTCATCACTTCACTCATAGTAACCCCCTATGTTAAGCCTTCAGCTCGCTAGCCATTCAGTCCAGCCACGCTGTCACGTGCAATACGGCTAATGTCAGCCCATTTTTTATCAGCTATCACATCTTTCGGTGTCAACCATGAGCCACCAATCGCAAACACATTACCCAGTGCTGCATAATCATTCATGTTATCCAGAGAAATGCCACCTGTCGGGCAAATTTTGAGGTCTGGGAATACCGAGCCAAACTGTTTCAGCACTGGCACACCACCCGAAAGAGATGCAGGGAAAAACTTCACACGCTTATGTCCTGCTTGTAATGCCTGCATAATACCAGATGCATTCGTAATGCCCGGCAACCATTCAATATTTTGCTCTGCTGCATATGCCGCCAATGAGTCGGTCAAACCTGGACTCACCTGAAACACTGCGCCAGCATCCTTAGCTTGCTTCATCTGCGAAGCATTCAACACGGTGCCCGAACCAACCAGAATATCGGGGACATTCTTCGCCACTTGTTCAATCGCTGCCATGCCTGCGGCTGTACGTAACGTAATTTCAATGCTTTTGATTCCGCCTTCGAGCAAGGCTTCCGCCAAAGGAACAGCATCTTCTGCACGGTCAATCACCACCACAGGAATAAGGGATTTTGTCGCAAACATAGTGTCTAAGCTCATATGCCTGACCTTTCTTGTTGTAGGATAGCCGCCGCACCCAACAGCGCAGCACGTGAATGTGAGAGGAGAACATAAGTCGGAATAGGCTTCACATAATTCGAGAAACGCCCACGATCTTCAAATGCTTTTCTGAAGGGGCTTGTGAAGAACAACTCGCCAAATTGCGGAGTAACACCGCCACCAATATAGACACCACCAAGTGCTCCCAATGTCAGCGCCGTATCGCCCGCAAAGTTACCGAGCATGCCACAGAACACATCAAGCGTACGACGGCTCAAGCTGTCATCGCTGGTTTTTGCGCGCCATACGATGTCTTTAGCGGTGGCCGTTTCAACTGGGTTGCCATGAATCTCTAACACCAGCTCATGCAAGTAGGTCATACCTGTGCCACTAATAAAATCTTCAGCACGCACGAAGTCTTTATCTTGCATAGCACGTTTAAGCAGCTCAATTTCCAACTCTGTGCGTGGGGTGAAAGCAGTATTACCTCCCTCACCTTGCAACGGAATCCAGCCATTATTTACAGGCATTAAGCCTGACACACCTAAACCGGTTCCCGGACCAACAACAGCAATAGGCATGTTGTTTAACCCAACTTCATTACCTACCTGACGTAAATTTTCAGGACTCTCATGTGGTACTGACATTGCGAGTGCTGTAAAATCATTCACGACATGTAGCTGTTTAAAGTCAAAACGTTTCTGCATTTCTGAGACAGAAAACTTCCAATCAATATTCGTAAGTGCAACAAATTCACCATGCGCAGGGCCAGCAACTGCCAAACACGCAGATTGCGGCTGAATACCGATATCATTGATATAATGCTGAATAGCTTCTTCAAGCGATGGAAAATCTTTGTTCGGATATTTACGCGGCTCAACCAACGCCAAACTGCCAGATTGGCACAAGGCAAAACGTGAATTAGTGCCGCCAATGTCAGAGACTAAATTATAGGATGCACTCACGCCGCACCTCCATCACCCAGAATGAAACTTGCACCCTCTTCGGCTGCGGTGCAATTCGCACGTGCTGAGGCGAACAGATTACGTCCTGCCATGCGGCCAACTTCATTTTCAGCCACTGCTTTAGTAATTTCACGTTGCGCCCATTCCGCAGCATCCACACGTGCTTCAAGCGCACCTGTTCCGACATCTAAGTGAATGACATCACCATCGCGTACTTTGCCAAGCTCACCACCTGCTGATGATTCAGGCGACACATGAATGGCGGCAGGAACTTTACCCGATGCGCCAGACATACGACCATCCGTCACGAGAGCTACGCGGAAACCCATATCTTGCAAGATACCCAGCGGAGGTGTCAACTTATGCAGCTCAGGCATACCGTTAGCCCGTGGACCTTGACCAATCACTACCGCCACAAAATCACCTTGTAGCTTGCCGTCTTGGAAGGCTTGCTGAAGCGCGGCTTGTGAGGTGAATACTTTTGCAGGTGCTGTGATGGATTGATATTCTTCTTTTACCGCAGAGGTTTTAATGACCGCACGCCCCAGGTTTCCCTTGAGTAGCGTCATGCCACCATCTTTGCTGAATGGTTTGTCTAACGTGCCGATAATCTCCGCATCACCTGATTTTTCTGGTGCATCATGCCAACTTATCGAACCATCAGCCTCTAGCTTAGGTTCTTTGGTGAAGTTACGCATGCCTTTGCCCATCACGGTGGTTACATCGTCATTGAGCAAGCCTGCATCAAGCAATGTACGCACCACAAGCGGCATACCACCTGCTGCATGGAAATGATTTACATCGGCTGAGCCATTGGGATAGACACGGCATAAGAGCGGCACAACCTCTGACAGCTCAGAGAAATCATCCCAATTCACTTCGATACCCGCCGCTTTACCAATCGCAATTATATGCAAAGTATGATTCGTTGAACCACCCGTCGCAAGCAGCCCAACAATCGCATTCACTATCGCTTTTTCACTTATGATGTCAGCCAAACATAGCTCACCTGTCTCAGTCAACTCAACGCTGCGGCGCACTGCTTCACGTGTGAGGGCATCACGCAACTCAGTACCCGGATTGACAAATGATGATCCCGGCAATTGCACGCCCATGACTTCCATCAACATTTGATTACTATTCGCAGTGCCATAGAATGTACAGGTTCCCGGTGAATGATAGGATGCAGACTCCGCCTCTAGCAATTCTGCACGCCCAATATTCCCCTTCGCATATTCCTCACGAATACGCACTTTTTCTTTATTCGGCAAGCCAGACTCCATCGGCCCACCCGGTATAAACATCGTCGGCAAATGGCCAAATTGCAGCGCACCCATCACCATACCCGGTACGATTTTATCACAAATTCCAAGAAACACCGCCGCATCAAACATGTTATGAGAGAGCGCAACAGCTGTAGACATCGCAATGACATCACGGCTAAAGAGCGAAAGCTCCATCCCCACCTGACCTTGCGTCACACCATCACACATCGCTGGCACGCCGCTCGCCACTTGCGCGGTTGCACCATGCTCACGTGCAGCATCTTTAATCTGCTGTGGATACGTCTCATAAGGCTGATGCGCAGAGAGCATATCATTATAGGCAGTCACTATGCCTAAGTTAGGTGTCACGTCACCTTTGAGGTCTGCCTTATCATCATCACCACAGGCTGCAAAACCATGCGCCAAATTTCCACATGCCAGTGCAGAGCGCACACGCCCTTCAGATTTCATCGCCTCAATGTCAGCCAAATAGGCCGCACGAGATGCTTTAGAACGCGCTATAACTCTGTCGGTTACTTTTTGTAATACGGGATGTGTCATGCAGCAAACCAATATGCAGTTACGGGAGTTTTATTGTTTTTAATCAAAGCGCTAACAGGATAAGTTGACGCATCACCTTCAAGGTTAGCGGCTTTATTATACGCCTCTAATTTGCTATCACCATTGATATTTATCATCACATGACGTGCATTAATATGCGCCGCGAGTGACAATGAGATTCTATCGGCTGGAGGCTTCGGAGAATCAGGTACAGCCACCACATTCACCGCACCATTCTCATCCAACGCACCACTCAATGCAGGATGATTAGGGAAGAGTGAAGCCGTATGTCCATCTTCACCCATACCCGCAATATTTGCATCGAAGGGAAGTGGTACAGACTTAAGCAACTCAGTCGCCCATAACGCACCTTCTGCAAGCGTCATATCAGGTCTTTCAGCAGGTTTTGCCTGAGACACTAACGTTGCCGCAGCGGCATTATTCTTGAGCAGCGCTTCACGCACTAATTTCTCGCTTGAGTCATCACTATCAACGGTCACCCAACGCTCATCACCTAAAAAGATAGTCACTTTATTCCACGGCAAGTCTTTCTTAGACAGCGCATCAAAGAAATGATTCTGCGAGGTACCACCACATACAGATATGCTACCCGCTCCGCGTGATTCTATACCCTCACGTAGCAAACCTGCTACTTTTTCAGCCAATGCTTCACCCGCTGCTGCGCGTGATTCAAATTTTAATAATTCACTCATTTATTTTTCTTCCTCTTTGTCATCTTCAAACCATTTTCTATCGTCACCTGTCAGCATCTTCATCGCCGATTCAGGACCGGCCGTCCCCGCCGCATAAAGTTCTGATTTTTGTTTGGTTGCTTCCCATGAGTCCAAAATAGACTCGGTCCACACCCATGCGGCATCCAGCTCATCGGTGCGCATAAAGAGTGTCTGGTTGCCACGCACCACATCCATAAGCAAACGCTCATAAGCCTCAGGCGTACGCTCTTCAAACTCATCTTTCAAACTCAAATTCAAATCTACAGGTTTCAGACGATACCCGCCCGGCCCTGGAACCTTAGTTACAATTTGCAATTTCACATGCTCATCAGGCTGAAGGTGAATAATAAGTTTATTCGCCGCAGGTGTTTCCGCTTGCCCACCAAAGATATTATGTGGCACAGGCTTAAAACGAATCACAATTTCGGAATAACGTGCAGGCATACGCTTACCAGTACGCATATAAAACGGCACACCCGACCAGCGCCAGTTATCAATATGTGCACGCAGCGCAACGAATGTCTCGGTGTTACTCTCGTCAATCTTGATGTCTTCAAGGTAAGAACCGACCTTCTCACCATCAATCTCACCCGCAGCATATTGCCCGCGCACAGAGTTTGCCTCAACATTTTCAGGCGTAAACAGACGCAACGCACGCATGACTTTGAGCTTTTCATCACGTACCGCATCAGGAGTTACCTGATTCGGTGCTTCCATCGCGGTCATGCAAAGCAGCTGCAACAAATGGTTCTGAACCATATCACGCAACGCACCTGCATCATCATAATAGCTATAGCGCTCACCGACGCCGATATCCTCAGACACCGTAATCTGCACATGATCTACTACATTCCCATCCCAAATGCGCGCGAACACATCATTAGAAAAACGCAGCACCATCAAGTTTTGCACGGTTTCTTTGCCGAGATAATGATCAATACGATAGACCTGTTCTTCCGTGAAGCACTCCAACACCGCATTATTGATGCTGTTGAAGGAATCAAGGTCATAGCCAAGTGGTTTTTCCAGCACCACACGTGATTCATCGGTGATAGCACCTGCCTTTTTGAGTTCATGCGAGATAGGGCCAAAAATATCCGCAGGCGTTGCCAGATAGAACACACGTACTGGGCGGGCATCTTCCGCAACTACTTTTGCCAAATTCACAAAATCCTCAGACTTATAGGCATCGAGCTGCACATAAGAGATTTTCGCTGTCAGCGCATCCCATGCATCCTGCTCGAAATCATCACCCAAAAACACTTTTGATGTCTTATCAAGCGCCGCCATATGCTCTTCGCGCGTCTGCGCATGACGCCCCAACACGATAATACGACTCTCCTCAGGCAACTGCCCATCTTTAAGACGATAAAAAAGCGCGGGAATAATCTTGCGAATAGAAAGATCACCAGAACCCCCAAACACTATAATATCTGCGGGCTGAAGCTCAGCGAAATAAGTCATAATTCTTTAATCTTTACGTGTTAAAATTAGATAAGGTGCAGAAATATAGAGGGCTGACATCAAATTGTCACATTCTTTCTTTATAGTGAATAAGAATAAGAAAAAATAAGGATTAATTAATGAGCTCAGGTTCCACAGAAACTCCGCAAACAGACGTCAGCTCAGCTGACAGCATTAGAGCGATTTTAAACCAAAAAACCGCAAACAACATCATGTTTGTGAGTGCTGAGGTTGGTCCTTACAGTCAAACTGGCGGCTTAGGGTCAGTATTGGAAGGAAAACCAAAAGCGCTCGCAAACATGGGGAAAAAGGTTTCTGTTGTCAGCCCTTGGTATAAATTCATAAAAAATCAACATGACGACATTCAGGAAATTGGCACAGCACTTGTACCATTTCATGGTTCAGATAGTGAAAAAAATGAAGAAGAAATCACCATTGGCAAAAAGACTGATAAAGATGGCGTAACGCAGATTTTCATTAGTCACCCCTATTTTGATGAAGAGGGCGGAAAACCTTATGTAACTGATAATGCAAAACATTCAAACGAAGAGCGTTTTGCATTCTTTAGTCGCGCAAGCCTTGTTGCGGCTGATGTCTGCGATATAAAGCCAGACTTAGTACATGCGCATGACTGGCACACTGCCTATGTCCCCACACTCATGAAATACAGCGACAATGATTTATTACCTGATAATTTCAAACGAAAAGATGGAGACATCACAATCCCAACAGCGCTCACTATCCACAATGCTGGTGAAAGAATCTATCAAGGAGAGGCAAACTTAGAGGAAACTATCCACCAATTAAGGCTACCAGGGAACATCGCCTCAAAAACACACCTAGAATATGGCGAAGGTTGCTCAAATGCACTCTGGTCAGGAGTAGGC
>CALJMC010000175.1 GCA_937982385.1 uncultured Rickettsiales bacterium
TTGCGCGCATCACAGCATCGCATGATGCCAAAACCCACACCACAATTCACCGTGGAGAAGAGCCGTTCGCACGGTTTGGCGATGTGGATGTCTCCCTCAGCCCGTGGAGCTTTATGCAAGCAACTGAGGCAAGCGAACACCATATGGCAGCACTGGTGCTAGAACATATGGATGGCTGCAATAAGGTCGCTGATTTTTATGCAGGATCGGGAACATACAGCTTCCCACTAGTCAAAGCAGGGCATCATGTAGCCGCTTTTGAGGGCTATGGCGATGCCGTTGCTGCGATGCACAATAGCATACGAAAAAACCAGCTAGAATCTCGCGTAGAAGTGCAAAAACGCGACCTATTTAAACAGCCACTATCCTCAGAAGAATGCAATAAGTTCAATGGCATAATTATCAACCCACCACGCAATGGTGCGCTCAGTCAAGTGCAACATATTGCAGCAAGCAGTGTGTCAAAATTGGTGATGATATCCTGCAACCCGCACACCTTCGAACGTGATGCAAAAGCATTATTAGCTGGCGGCTACCACCTCACCACACTCACCCCCATCGACCAATTCACCTATAGCCAACATTTGGAGTTGGTAGGTTTTTTCGAGAAGCGTTAATGTTGCTTCGCAGCCGTACATCCTGTGTAATTCGTCATGCCGTGCTACGACACGGCATCTCTAGCCACATCACAGGAGATCCCGTATCAAGTTCGGGATGACAATTTTATATAACCCTCAACCAATGCATCAACAGACTCAGGATTAAGCAAGGTTGAAATATCACCCAGTTTTTCATAATCGGCTTGCGTATTAATCTCTCCTGCGGCGATTTTGCGGAGGATGCGGCGCATGATTTTGCCTGAGCGGGTTTTGGGGAGTGATGGGCTGAAATGTAGCCTGTCGGGGGTGGCGATGGGTCCTATTTCTTTGCGTACCCATGCGATGAGTGCTTTGGTCAGTGCCTCATCTTCCACCACATCGGGCTTGAGGGTGACATAGGCGTAGATTCCCTCGCCTTTAATGTCATGAGGAAAGCCTACCACCGCCGCTTCTGTAACAGATTCATGCGCGACCAGAGCAGATTCTATCTCTGCCGTGCCTAAGCGATGCCCTGAGACATTCAACACATCATCCATCCGTCCGCGAATCCAATAATGTCCGTCTGCATCGCGTGCGGCGGCATCGCCTGAGAAATAATAGCCCTTATACGGTGCATAATAGGTTTCGATGAATCGTTTATGATCGCCCCAAATGGTGCGGGCTTGAGCAGGCCATGAGGCTTTAATGCATAATGCTGCTTCGCCTTTACCGGTCACTTCTTGCTGATGTTCATCCACCAATACGGGCTGAATACCAAAGAATGGATTCATCGCCGCACCAGGTTTTTTGTTAGGCGTGTCTGGCAGTGGTGTGATGAGATGCCCACCCGTTTCCGTTTGCCACCATGTATCGACAATGCTGCATTTATTTTCACCCACCACATCGTCATACCAACGCCATGCTTCAGGATTGATGGGCTCGCCTACGGTGCCTAGAACCCTTAGTGATTCACGATTTGTGCATTGCACAAATTTATCGCCTTCACGCATCAACATACGGATGGCTGTGGGTGCAGTATAGAAACTCGCCACCTTGTGTTTATCCACCACGTGCCAAAAACGCGCGGCGTCAGGATAGTTCGGTACGCCCTCAAACATCAGCGTAGTGGCGCCTGCCGCCAGTGGGCCATAAAGGATATAGCTATGCCCCGTAATCCAGCCAACGTCAGCGGTACACCAGAACACCTCACCTTGCTTGTAATCGAACACGCGCGCGAAGGTATCCATCGCATAAAGCAGATAACCCGCCGATGAATGCAGCAAGCCTTTGGGTTTACCTGTCGAGCCAGAGGTATAGAGAATAAAGAGCGGATTTTCGGACTCAAAGGGTTGAGGCTCATGATGTTCTGACGCATCGGCAATCCCCTCATGCCACCAGACGTCTCGCCGCTCATTCCACGCCACGTCACCACCTGTGCGCTTGACGACAATCACCCTTTTCACAGCTGTATCCTTCACCGCTTCATCGACATTGGCTTTGAGTGGAATGGTTTTGCTGCCACGCACGCCCTCATCTGCGGTGATGACAATGTCTGACGCGCAATCAATTATCCGTCCACGCAATGCCTCTGGTGAGAACCCACCAAACACCACTGAATGAATCGCTCCAATACGCGCACAGGCAAGCATCGCATAGGCCGTCTCAGGAATCATCGGCATGTATATAGTCACGCGGTCACCCGCCTTCACCCCATTATCCAGCAGCATATTCGCCGCACGACAGACATGACGATGTAATGCCGCATAGGTGATATGTTGCGGCGGTTCATCAAGGTTGTCAGGTTCAAAAATAATGGCAGTTTTGTCCGCCTTCTCAGGCAAATGACGGTCGATACAATTCTCCGCTACATTCAACTGCCCACCCAAAAACCAACTAATATGCACATTCTTTGGGTCAAATGACCAATCGCTCACCGCATCCCATTTTTTGTGCCATTTCAAGCCCTCAGCACGCCCGCCCCAATAGGCATCCGTATCTGCAATAGACTCCCGATATTCTGATTCATAAGACATGGTTTTCTCCTCTTCATACCATTACTTGACGTCATGCCGTGCTACGACACGGCATCTCATACATCATGAGTGAGATCCCGATTTTCATCGGGATGACGGGACAACGCATTTACGAAGAAACGTTACCATACTGCTCATAAAAATAATAGATGGTTGTTGAGACGGCGATGAACAACACAAACCCACGGACGATAGATTGCGGGATGCCTTGTACGAGCTTGGAGGTGCTGTAGCCGCCAATGATGGTGCCGATGGCGAGCAATGCGGCGAACGGCCAATGGATGAGGTCGCTAAAGAGCAGCGCCACCGCGCCCGCACCATGGATGGCAATGCTCACGAGCACTTTCAGCGCGTTCATCTCGTGGATATTATCAAGGCGCATCACTTGGAACATAGCGAGCAGCATAATCCCCACCCCTGCACCGAAGAACCCGCCATAGATGGATACGAGAATCATAAAGATAGTCACAACAGCATAGGTGAGTTTTGTGGGTGTTCCAGAGCCGAAGCGCCCGAGAAAGTCCGTGATATTCTTGCCAAATGCGAAGGTAATCGTTGCCACCAAAAGCAACCACGGCACCATGATTTGAAAATCATCATTGCTGGTATGCATCAAGATGTAACCTCCCATCGCGCCACCGATTGCACCAATGATGCAGAGCGCTGGAAGATAACGTTTATAAGCCGCTAATTGATTTTTATAGCCAATCGTGCTGGCGAGCACCCCCGGCATCACACCCACCGTGCAGGTCGCATTGGCAATGAGCGCGGGGGCGCCTGTCGCCATAAGTGTTGGAAAAGCGATGAACGTTCCCCCACCTGCCACTGCATTAATAATCCCCGCAACAATACCCGCTAAAATAACAATCAAGCTATCGAGAAGTGGCGGGAACAGTTCGAGCATTATGCTAGCTCAAACGGAACGCCCTGCTGTGCGCAGGTGGCCTTCAAGGTGTTGTGAAGCAGGCAGGCAATGGTCATAGGGCCTACGCCACCCGGAACGGGTGTTATGTGCGATGCAACATCGGAGGCTTCTGCGAAGTTCACATCACCCACTAGGCGGCTCTTGCCCTCACCTGCATCGATACGATTGATACCCACATCAATGACAGCCGCGCCTTGTTTAATCCAGTCACCTTCAATCATCTCAGGGCGCCCCACAGCGGCGACTAAGATGTCCGCGCGTTTCGTTTCTTCTTTGATATGTTTGGTGCGCGAATGCACAATTGTGACGGTGCATGACTCGTTGAGCAGGAGCTGCGCCATAGGTTTTCCGACGATGTTTGAACGCCCGATGACGACCGCATGTTTGCCTGTGAGGTCGCCTAATGCATCTTTTAACATCATCACGCAACCCAGCGGTGTGCAAGGCACCAAGCCGTCTTGACCCGCAACCAATTTGCCTGAATTGATGTTATGAAATCCATCAACATCCTTCGCAGGGTCAATGGCATCAATTACAATCTCTTCATCTTCTTTGCGTGGCAGCGGCAACTGCACCAAAATACCATTCACGGCATCATCAGCATTCAGTTCTTCTACCTTTGCCAAAATATCAGCACGCGAGGAATCTGCGGGCATAATATGTTCATAGGAGTTCATGCCCACTTCAACGGTCATTTTCCCTTTATTACGGACATAGACATGTGAGGCTGGATCATCGCCCACCAACACCACTGCCAAACCTGGCGTTACACCATTTGACTGCTTCAATGCTGCCACACCATTGCTCACTTTAGCGCGTACGCTAGCTGCAAAGGCTTTTCCATCTATAATCTGTGCTGTCATGATTTTCTCCTTAATCTCTACTCTGCTGGAACGCCTTTAGATGTTGAATATTCAAAATGATAGGCAGTGTCTGGATATACCAAATCGCGCGCTGAATGCATTGCAAATGCCGCTTCTGAGAAGCCGCATAAGATGAGCTTCAGTTTATTGTCATAGGTCGCAATATCACCGATGGCGAAAATGCCGTCTATGCTGGTTGCTGCGGTGGTTGGGTTCACGTTGATATGGTTCATATGCACGTTTAGACCCCAGTTTGAAATAGGTCCTAGGTCCGTCGCCAAGCCAAAGAATGGAAGCAAGATATCAGCCTCAAGCACACGTTCCTCGCCTTGCAAGGTGGCTACTTTTACACCTGTTAGTTTTCCGTTTTCACCTTCTAGCCCAGCGAGTTGATAAGGAATCACCATCTCTACTTTATCAGACTCAGCAGCGAGTTTTTCCATACGGCTGACAGATTCTGGCGCAGCGCGGAATTTCGGACGTCTATGCACTACATAGATTTTCTCAGCAAGTTCAGCGAGTGAATTCACCCAATCGACAGCGGAATCTCCGCCACCTGCGATCACGATACGTTTGCCACGAAATTCTTCACGGCGCTTCACGAGATAAAATACGCTGCTGCCTTCATACTCTTCCAACCCCTCAAGCGGTGGACGGTTTGGACCAAACGCGCCACAGCCTGCGGCAATCACCACGGCTTTGGCTTCAATGATTGTGCCTTTGGAGGTTTCCAGCTTCCAATTATCACCTGATTTCTTAAGCTTCTCAACCGTTTGCCCCAAATGATAGACAGGGTCAAAGGGAGCGGCTTGCTCTTCTAGTTGCGAGATAAGCTCTGCGCCATCAACAGAGGGAAAGCCCGGAATGTCATAAATTGGTTTTTCAGGATACATCGCGGTGCATTGCCCGCCCACCTCATCGAGCGCATCCACCACATGGCATTTCATCTTGAGCATACCCGCTTCAAAAATACCAAACAGACCTACTGGTCCGGCGCCAATTATTGCTATATCAGTCGTATATGTCGTCATAATTCCTCACTTCGTTGACGACTTTATAAGGGATGTGGTAGAGTAGCGCAACATCATAGGAGAACTTCGTGAAACATCATCTTATTATTGCCACTACAGCCTTGCTTGCCTTGTCTGCCTGCACCACAGCAGAAGAGCGCGCCGCCGTAATCGAAGCACAACAAGCTCGTGATCACGAGGAATGCCGTTCGCTCGGTTTTAAAGTAAAAACGGAGTCTTACAGTAACTGCCTATTAAAACTACGTGAAATTCGTGCGCAAGAACGCACCGCAGCAGCGGCCCGAAACTCACATTATAGCATTGGTTATGGTGGCCATGGCGGCTTTGGTCGGTATCATTGGTAGATAACAATAGTATGACCGATACACCCGACATGACAGAAAATGCAGAGCACCCTTGGCTCGCCCATTATCCTGAAAAGGTGGATTGGCACGCCAATCTCAGACCCAAACCTGTCTATGATATGCTGGACAGTGCGGCGGAACGCTTCCCCGAGAACATATGCGTTGACTTCAAAGGTCGCACCTTCACCTATGCAGACATCGCTGAGCAAGTGCGTAGCTTCGCGCGCGGCTTGCATGAAATAGGGATTGGGCGCGGCTCAAAAGTAGGATTATTCCTACCCAACTGTCCGCAATTTATTGTCGCTTATTATGGCGTGATGCGCGCAGGTGCTACCGTCGTCAACTTCAACCCGCTCTATTCCCCACGCGAGATTGAACATCAAATCAATGATTCTGGTGTTGAGGTGATGGTGACACTCGCGCTCAGCATTATGTATCCCAAGCTTGTGCCGTTCATTGGCACTACAAGCTTACAACGCGTGATTGTCGGACAGCTCTCCGATGCATTGCCAGCAGGAAAAGCAGCCCTCTTTCAACTCGCAAAAATGAAAGATATTTGCAGCTTCCCCGATGATGAACATCACATCAGCTGGAAGCGTTTGATGGAAACCAAATCCGAGGTGCGAACGGCGCGTATCGACCCCTATAAACATGTAGCAGTATTACAATATACAGGTGGCACCACCGGCACCCCTAAGGGCGTCGTTCTGACCCACGCCAATCTCACTGTCAATGTGGAACAAGCCGCGCGTTGGCTCTATGAGGCGGAGGATGGCAAAGAAACTATGATGGGTGTGCTGCCGTTTTTCCATGTCTTCGCAATGACCGTCGTTATGAATCTCGGCATTGCTAAAGCGATGAAAATTATCATTCATCCACGTTTTGAACTCAAGCCTTTGCTCGCTGACATTGAAGCCAAAAAACCAACTATCATGCCGGGTGTCCCCACCATGTATACGGCGTTGTTGAACTACAGTAAATCCGACAAATACGACCTCTCCAGTCTCAAAATGTGCATCTCTGGAGGCGCGCCTCTTCCTGTTGAGATTAAAGAACAATTCGAAGAAAAAACAGGCTGTAAACTAGTGGAAGGCTACGGACTCTCCGAGAGTTCTCCTATTGTAGCGGTCAACCCACTTTACGGCACCATCAAGAGCGGCTCTATCGGACAACCACTCCCCGGAACTATCCTTGAGGTGATTTCCCTCGAAGACGAGAAAACCCTGATGCCACAAGGCGAAAAAGGCGAAATATGTATCCGCGGACCACAAGTAATGCAAGGCTACTACGAGCAATTCGATGAAACGATGGAAGTGTTGCGCCCCACTGGGCAAGGCTCTGAAATGCGCCTGCACACTGGCGATATCGGATATATGGATGAAGAAGGGTTTTTCTATATTATTGATCGCAAAAAAGAGATGATTCTCTCGGGCGGCTATAACATCTACCCCCGCAACATCGAGGAAGTGCTCTATCAACATGAAGCCATTGCCGAATGTGCCGTGGTCGGAATCGAACATAAAAGCCGCGGGCAAGTTCCCAAAGCCTTTATCGTCCTCAAAGAAGGCGCCACCCTCGACGCCGCCGAATGCAAAGAATTCATGAAAGATAAAATCTCACTCTACGCCATCCCTAGCGCTTTCGAATTTCGCGACGAGCTGCCGAAATCTATGATTGGTAAGATTTTAAAGAAAGAGTTATTGGCTGAGGAAGCAAGCTCTAACGCTTAGGTGATAAATCGTTACTATCAGGCTTATTATATGGCAAGTCATCCTGCACCGTATAGCCTTTATCTTCGCGCCACTCATGTTCAACTGCCTCAAGAATAAGTTGATTTTCAAAAGGTCGCTTGTTGCACATACTGCCAGACCTAAGGTCTATATCGCCGTGCTTCATAAGTGGTTGTAACGCTTCATTGGTGTATTGGCGCACTTGAAGCGCTAAGTCTTCTTCTGTAATGCCCCATTCTTTTACTAATGCTTTAACTGCCTCTGGGTTATTTGCATATTCTTTTGAACCTTTTTCATTAATGCGCTCTACACTTATAAACTCTTCTCCATCATCACACGTGAAAGCAGCAAAAGTTTTAGCTGTAGCTACTCTTAGTTCCCTAGCACCATCTCGCGCGTAAAATTTATCGCCTTCTGGAAAAGCCATATATGAAAAAGCACCTTCTTTATTCAACACATATTGATTGTCAGCGATAGGCAGCCCTTGTTCGCTTTCAGCTTGCATCATTTTCTGCATCACACGCGCCATCAATTCTGATTGCTCTGCTTCATTCGTTTTATTATCCGCCATGATTGCCTCTTATTGTTGTTTATTATTGCACTCATCTCTTTCAAGCGGCATTATTAGCATATCATTATTACAATTTCATGACGGTTCCTATGTTTTCTGCCTTGCTCCTCTCCTTCCCCAATATCGACCCTGTCATCTTTCAGATTGGGCCGATTGCGCTGCGTTGGTATTCACTGGCTTATATGCTCGGTGTGGTGGGCGGCTGGTGGTATTTGGGCGTGCTAGACCGCCGCACGACGCCGTTTTTCACCACTGAACAGCGTGATGATGTTATTTTATGGGCAATCGCAGGGATTATCCTCGGCGGCAGACTTGGCTATGTGCTGTTTTACAATTTCGGATATTTCGTTCAAAACCCCTCAGAAATCTTGCAAGTCTGGCAAGGCGGCATGTCGTTTCATGGCGGAACCATTGGCGTCACATTCGCGTTTTGGCTCTATGCCCGCAAAAACGCTATGCGCTGGGTGCCACTGATGGACAGAATCGCCTGCGTCACCCCCATTGGGCTGTTCTTCGGGCGCATCTCCAACTTCATCAATGGCGAACTTTATGGACGCACTACCGACGCGTATTTCGGCATGGTCTTCCCCAATGGCGGCACACTGCCCCGCCACCCCTCACAGCTCTATGAAGCAGCCCTAGAAGGCTTAGCCGTTGGACTCATCCTCTGGTTTATCGCCACGAAACGCAATGCACTCGGATTCGCAGGACGTTGCAGCGGTATATTCCTCTGCGGCTATAGCGTGTCACGCTTTTTCATCGAATATTTCCGCGAACCAGATGCACATTTAGGCTTTATTCTTGGGCATCTCAGCATGGGGCAATTGCTCTGCATTCCGATGGTTCTGCTTGGCATCTGGCTGATTATGACAAGCTCAAAACGCCCAGTAGAAGCGCGCGAGGTTGCCAATGACTAGCCCGCTCATGCCCATAGTACAAAAGGAAATCATCGACAAAGGTGCGATTACCGTTGCCGATTATATGGCGCTCGCCCTTGGTCACCCTGAACATGGCTATTATATGCGCGAGAATCCGTTCGGGCGTAAAGGTGATTTTGTAACCGCGCCCGAAATCTCACAAATATTTGGTGAACTCATTGGTGCATGGTGCGCTGAGCTTTGGCTGCAAACGGGTGGCGGCGATATGCAACTGGTCGAGCTTGGCCCAGGGCGCGGCACCTTAATGAGTGATATTCTCCGCTCCACAGCCCATGTTCCCGGTTTTCATGATTCGCTCTGTATCACGATGGTGGAAACCAGTGAATCCCTCATAGAAAAGCAAAAAACGAAGCTACAAGACATGCACCCGCGTGTCTATTGGCAAAGGGATATTGAAGATTTACCGCGCATGCCCGCCATTTTCCTCGCCAATGAGTTTTTTGATGCGCTGCCCATTCGTCAATTCATCAAAACTGATGGCGGGCTTAAAGAAAAAATGGTCACCATGGATTTGGATGATCCTGAAAAACTCGTCTTCACTATCCAAGAAATGGGACTTACGCTGGTGAAGGGCGGAGACTATAGTGATGATGGCTCGGTCACAGAAACCTGCCCAGCCGCACGGATGATAATGCAGCAAATATGTGATCATTTACGCGTACATGGTGGCGCCGGACTCGCGATTGACTATGGCTACACAGGCGGCAGCGCAGGCAACACATTACAAGCCGTACGCGACCATGGATTTTATCCTGTGTTGGAAACTCCCGGCAAAGCAGACATCACCGCCCATGTCGATTTTGATAGCCTCGGCGCCATCGCATCTGAGAGTGGTATGAGGGTATTTGACATCGTGTCGCAAGGCGCATTGCTGATGAAATTAGGTGCAGAGATTCGCGCTGAAGTCGTCATGCGCAATGCATCTAAAGAGCAACGCGAAGAGATCGTTTCAGGGTTAGAACGCCTCATCTCACCATCCGAAATGGGGGAGCTTTTCAAGGCCCTTGCCTTCACCTCATATGAGGGAATAACGCTCGCTGGATTCAACCCGCTTGATGAAGAAAATGACACATGAAAATACCCCATATCATCTGCGCACAGTTAAACCAAAACACGAACATTCAGCATGGATTTTTCGGGAGCCAAGGCGGTGTGTCTGACGGAATATACACTGCGCTCAATTGCGGCTATGGGTCGGACGATAAACGTGAAAATATTACTAAAAATCGTGCGTTAATAGCGCAAGAATTTAACATAATTGAACAGTCATTAATAACTGTTAATCAAATACATAGTAATAATGTTTTAACCATTAAGATTAATAATTCAAGTGATACATTAAGTGATGGCGATGCGATGGTCACGAATCAGTCAGGATTAGCCCTCGCCATTCAGACGGCGGACTGCGTTCCCGTCCTTTTCTCAGATGCTAAAAATGGCATCATCGGCGCGGCACATGCAGGGTGGAAAGGCGCCATCTCCGGCATCACTGACAACACTATTTTAGCGATGACAAAACTAGGTGCAAAGGCCGCCGAAATCACCGCTTCAATTGGCCCGTGCATCGCCCAACCTTCCTATGAAATTTCACAAGAATTTTATAAGAGGTTCATCGCTGAAAATTCCGAGAACTCCACCTTCTTCAAGGACGGAAAAACAGGGCATTATTATTTCGATATTAAATCCTATGTCGCAAAGCGCTTGGCTGATGCGGGCATTGAAACCATCTCGGTGCTGGGCAATGACACTTGCGCGGAGGAGGATTTTTTCTTCTCAAATCGTCGAAGAAACTTGCGTGGCGAGCCAGATTATGGCAGACAACTCTCAGTAATAATGTTGAAAGAATAATACGATGACGATGCCCGAACCTTTTGATAAACGCGATGGAAAAATTTGGTATAATGGTGAGCTGGTTGACTGGCAAGATGCCAAGGTGCATGTGCTGAACCATGGCCTGCATTATGCAAGCAGCGTGTTTGAAGGCGTACGCGTCTATAATGGTAAGATTTTCAAATGTACCGAGCATAATGAACGTTTCAAACGTTCTGCGCAGATTTTGGACTTCGAAATTCCCTACAGTGTCGAAGAACTCGATGCAGCGTGTGAAGCAGCCGTAACATCAAACAATGTTGAAAATGGCTATATCCGCCCTGTTGCATGGCGCGGTAGTGAAATGATGGCGATTTCAGCACAGCAAACTTCTACCAATGTGGCTGTGGCTGCATGGAGCTGGCCATCCTATTTTTCTGATGAAGCGCGCCAACGTGGGCTGAAACTTAAAACTTCGCCATGGCAGCGCCCTGCCCCGAATTCTGCCCCGACAGACAGCAAGGCCGCTGGCCTCTATATGATTTGCACTATGAGCAAGCATAATGCCGAGCGCGAGGGCTATGAAGATGCCCTGATGCTCGATTATCGCGGCTATATCGCCGAGGCCACAGGCGCGAACATGTTTTTGGTGATTGATGGTGACATCCACACCCCCACCCCCGATTGCTTCCTAGACGGCATTACGCGCCGCACGGTGATAGAGCTTGCTAAGAAGCGCGGCTATAACGTCATAGAACGCCATATAAAGCCCGAAGAGCTATCAAACGTGACTGAAGTGTTCCTGACAGGCACCGCCGCCGAAGTGACCCCTGTAGGCTCCATAGACGACCATAAATTCACCGTCGGTGACATCACCAAGAACTTGATGGATGATTACGGTAAGCTTGTTAGAGGCGAATAGTTTATAATTCTCGTCATTCCGTACCCGAGCGTCAGCTCGGAAATGACACGGAATCTTTTTCAGAATAAGCTGATACTACACAGAATATGTTTGACGAGATCCCGTGTCGTAGCACGGGATGACGTAGTGGGCGTGTATAACAAGCCTACTTTTTAAATCTATTCACCACTAAAGCAGGGTCGATGCGCTGATCAAACCAGTTCATGCGCCAATCTAGGTGCGGGCCTGTGGCGCGGCCACCTGCGCCGATATCGCCTATTACATCGCCTTGCTTGACCTCTTGCCCGACCTGCACATGCAGTTTTTGCAAATGGAGGAAGGCGCTGCTGAGGTTGTAGCCGTGATCCATAATGACCGTGCCACCGCTGAAATAGTTGTTGGCTTGTGCCATGCGGACAATACCATCAGCGGGCGCATAGGCGGGTGAGCCTGCGGGTGCGGCATAATCAATGCCAAAATGCGGGCGTTTTGGCGTGCCGTTATAAAAACGTTGCGAGCCATAAACACCTGAAATTCTGCCCTTGGCGGGTTGCACAAAGCCAGAATTGAATAATGGTTCTTTTACGCTGTTCTTACGCGCAGCGGCAATTTCGCCCACTTCTCGGCTGATGCGTTTTTGGATGGATGGTTTACGTGGCGGCGTTACCGTTCGTTGCGGCACGCCATTGACACGTTGAATGTTATATTCGCGTTGGGTGATGTTCAGTGTTTCTTCTGAAGTTTTTCCCTGTGCATCTATAATTTTAAGGGTCGCGGTTGCAGGATGGTCGCGTCCAAACCCAACCACAAATGAGCCATCTGGCGCTACAGGTATTTTTCGTTTACCTAACCATACTTCAGACTCTGGATTAACATGAGACTGCACCAATCCACCTTGCGTGAATTCACCTTCCCACGCCATCTTCGCAGATGCGGGGTTAGTTATTAATAACAATAGTATAAAAGGAAAACTTCTCACAATTAAACACCGTTTACAAATGAGGGTCTGGAAGCATCAAATAGTTTTGGACATAGTCCTTCACGCCCTCTTCCAAAGGCTGAAAAGACTTTGTATATCCCGCTGCTTCGAGTCGCCCATTATTTGATTCAGTGAAATATTGATATTTATTTTTCAGCTCTTCTGGCATATCAATGAAATTGATATTAGTTTCTTTTCCCGCACCAACAAAGGTCGCCGCGGCTAGATCATTAAAGCTTTGTGCTTTGCCCGAACCCACATTAAACATGCCTGATGTGTCAGGATTATCAATGAGCCACAACACCACATTGACACAATCTTTGACATAAACAAAATCGCGAAGCTGCTCGCCGTCTTTATAATCAGGATGATAGGATTTGAACAAATTCACCGCCAAGCCTTCTTTCGCACGAGGGAAAATGCGTGAAATAACACTTTGCTGTTCGCTTTTGTGATATTCATTGGGCCCATAGACGTTGAAGAAACGAAGCCCTGCCCATTGTGCGGGCGTTTCCTCACCACGCGCCAACGCGCGTGCAATGTGATAATCGAAGATATATTTACTCCAACCATAGGTATTGAGCGGACGGAGCTTATTCATCGCCTCGAGTGAAATATCATCATCAAAACCATGTTCACCGCCGCCATAGACAGAGGCAGAGGACGCATAAATAAAGCGTTTTCCATTCTCACGACACCATGCCCACAAGATGCGCGGAAGGGTAAAATTCGTCTCTAACATCAAATCACCGTCCGTTTCCGTAGTGGACGAAATCGCGCCCATATGGATGATGGCATCGAGCGATTCTGCATTACTATCGAGCCAATAGAACATCTCAGCAGGTGAAATATATTCATCCACAGGTTGGCGGACATTATTGCGCCATTTGTCATCATTGGTGCCATAGAAATCGCAAATGGTCACATGGTCCTGCGGGCGAGTTTTTGCCAGCCCTGCCGCCACATTCGACCCGATAAACCCTGCACCACCTGTCACGAGATATTTTTTCATTTCAATCCACCTCTTTATAATTGCTTGCAAAGAGCTTAACCTATAAAGTTGGGCGCATACAAGCAATTGGAGAGAATCATGCAAAAAGACAGTAAATTATTTGACGATATGGCACGGATGGCAACAAACGCCACTGGCGCCCTGTTCGACATGAAGCGTGAGATTGAAGCATCCGTCGCCTCGCAAGTGGAAAAATTCATGGAAAAAGCGGGCACAGTCAGCCGCGAAGAGTTCGAAGCAGTACGCACCATGGCAACCAAAGCCCGCGAAGAGAATGAAGCACTTCGGGCGGAGATTGAGAAGCTTAAGAAAAAGAAATAGTCGTCACTCCCGCGCAGGCGGGAATCCATATTGCCACATTATACCGTGTTGAAAGATGGATTCCCGCCTGCGCGGGAATGACAAATTTTGTAC
>CALJMC010000176.1 GCA_937982385.1 uncultured Rickettsiales bacterium
AACATTGCTTGAACACCTTTATTCTTAAATGCTGAACCACAAAGCACAGGCACAAACTGTAGTGCAAT
Source organism: uncultured Rickettsiales bacterium (assembly GCA_937982385.1). Taxonomy (GTDB): domain Bacteria; phylum Pseudomonadota; class Alphaproteobacteria; order Rickettsiales; family UBA998; genus CALJMC01. Next base: position 69 of record CALJMC010000176.1, read on the forward strand.
CGTACCCTTACGGATAGCAGCGCGAATTTCTTCAACTGAAAGATCTTCACCAGCGAGGAATTTTTCCATCAACTCGTCATCAGCTTCAGACGCAGTCTCAAGCATCTTCTCACGCCATTCAGCAGCCTTATCAGCGAGGTCAGCAGGAATGTCAACTTCATCCCACTCAGCGCCGAGCGCTTCATTGCGCCAGATAAGCGCTTTCATTTTAATAAGATCAACAACACCTTGCAGGTTATCTTCTGAACCAATAGGGAGTTGCGTTACGCAGGGAGTTGCACCCAAACGGTCAATAATCATTTCTACGCAACGGTAGAAGTCAGCACCAATACGGTCCATCTTATTGATGAAACACATACGAGGAACTGCATATTTATCAGCTTGACGCCATACAGTCTCAGACTGAGGCTCAACACCTGCAACTGAATCAAATACGGCAACCGCACCATCAAGCACGCGAAGTGAACGCTCTACCTCAATGGTAAAATCAACGTGACCCGGAGTATCAATAATATTTACGCGATGCTTAACATCGTCACGATCAGTCCAGAAACATGTAGTAGCAGCAGAGGTAATAGTAATACCACGCTCTTGCTCTTGCTCCATCCAATCCATGGTAGCAGCGCCATCATGAACTTCACCGATTTTGTGAGACTTACCTGTATAATACAGAATACGCTCAGTCGTTGTCGTCTTACCCGCATCAATATGCGCCATAATTCCGATATTACGATAATGCTCTAAACTTGTCTGACGTGCCATGCTACTTATTCCGTACCTTAAAAAATTACTACCAGCGATAATGAGAGAACGCTTTGTTCGCTTCTGCCATCTTGTGTGTGTCTTCACGCTTCTTAACTGCAGAACCGCGACCATTAATTGCATCCAACAACTCAGCTGCTGCACGCTCTTTCGATGTGCGCTCTGAACGTGAACGAATTGCCTTCACTAACCAACGCAATGCAAGTGCCTGACGACGCTCTTCGCGTACTTCAACAGGAACCTGATAGGTGGCACCACCGACACGGCGCGAACGCACTTCAACAGATGGCTTAATATTATCGAGCGCTTCAACAAACGCCTCAACAGGATCACGACCTGTTTTCGACTGAACGATATCGAAAGCACCATATACAATGCCTTCAGCTGTGGATTTTTTACCATCCAGCATAATGCTGTTCATGAATTTTGACACAATCAGATTACCATGCTTGGCATCTGGAAGGACCACTCGTTTCTCTGCGCGATGACGTCTAGACATATCTATACTACCTTAATTTAACTTACTTAGGACGCTTAGCGCCATATTTTGAACGATTCTGCTTACGGTCTTTAACACCCTGTGTATCAAGCGTACCACGAATAACGTGATAGCGAACACCAGGTAGATCTTTCACACGACCACCGCGAATCATCACGACTGAGTGCTCTTGCAAGTTGTGACCCTCACCCGGGATATATCCCGTTACCTCAAAGCCATTCGTCAAACGAATACGCGCAACTTTACGCAAAGCCGAGTTAGGTTTCTTAGGGGTCGTTGTATATACACGCGTACATACGCCACGTTTTTGGGGACACGCTTCCATTGCTGGAACTTTATTGCGCTTCACCTGTGGCTTGCGAGATTTACGGACCAACTGGTTGATCGTCGGCATAACATTACCTGTTCTTTGTTTATGACTAAATTCTATCTTCACCCACGTCATTCTCAAAAAACAACAGCCTCTCGAGAAAACAGGGCGCACCACAAGGCAAAACGCCCCCGCAGTGGTCGTGCAATCTAGCGATGAGACCCCACCCCGTCAAGCACGAACTTCACCTATACATCGTTTTTTTCAAAAATAGCCAATAAGTTATTTATATATATAGATAATTAATATTTAACATGTCACACAATCCACGCAGCCTTCCAAACAGAGTGCATCTATATATACCCCTGAAACCCAATGCTACCGCAAGGTCAATACTATATCTAGGGAAACTACTGCAAAATAGGGGTTGAGCTTCCTTCTGCCCGTCGCTACACTCGCGTTGATTAAGATGACCATTTTATAAGCGAAACTATGACCCAACTCACTAGCCGCCCTCGCCCAACCAGTGCGCAAGAAGCCCGCCAAAGACAGCGCGCGCGAATGAGGCGACTGCGTATCATCTGGTTTGGCATTGGCTGCATATCAGGTTTATTAATAAGCTTTCTCCTATTAGGCGCCTCCTCGTTCCTTAGTGATAAGAAGACCACACTACAAAGTGAGCCCAAGCCCATAACACAAGAAGAGACGATTGCAGCACCAGAACCAGAAATAGAAGAAGCTGAGCCTGAACCAGAACCTATTACATGGCCACAACGCATCGATTTTACTGTTGCAGCTGGCGACACACTCGCAGGCATTCTCAATGAACATGGCATCGGGGCCAATGATGCCTATAACATTATTGAGTCGATGGACAACATCTTCAACCCCCGCAATTTGCGCGAAGGGCATAAGCTGCATTTAGTGCTAGCAAAAGATAAGTCTCGACCAAACGAAGCTGAAGCCGCAACATTACAGCAGCTTTCCATCTTTATTAATAAGCTCGATACAGTGCATATTTACGCCCATACCGAAGATAAATCCAGCTTCCGCGTAGAAAAAGAAACCAAAAAACTCGCCTCCAAGCTGGATTATGCGCAAGGCTCCATTAAAGATGGCAGCAGCTTAGCCGGCTCAGCAACTGCTCAAGGCGTACCAAACAGCATTATTAACAAGCTCATCAAAGCCTATAGCTACGACATCGATTTCCAGCGCTCAATTAAAGCAGGTGATTCATTCGAAATCTTTTATGAAAAACTCGTCACGCCCGACGGCGTCACCGTCAAAGGCGGCGATGTCAATTATGCCATGCTCAAGACAGGCGGAAAAACCCATAAGATTTATTATTACCAAGATAAATACACTCCCGGTAAATTCTATAATGAAAAAGGCGAGAGCATCGTGAAAACATTGCTACGTACTCCTGTTGATGGCGCGCGCATTAGCTCTGGCTTCGGAAAACGTCGCCACCCAATACTGGGCTACAACAAAATGCACACAGGACTCGACTTTGCGGCACCACGCGGCACCAAGATTTATGCAGCGGGCGATGGCACCGTCACCTATGCAGGACGCAAAGGTGGCTATGGAAATTTCGTCAGCATCAGACATAACAGCACCTACACTACCAACTATGCCCATGCCAAAGGCTTCGCTCGTGGCATCAAAAAAGGGAAACGCGTCCGTCAAGGACAAGTCATCGCCTATGTCGGCACCACTGGGCGCTCCACAGGCCCCCACCTCCATTATGAAATTGTGAAGAATGGTAAAAAGATAAACCCCAATTCAGTGAAGTTTCTCAATAGCGGCAAACTCAGCCGCAAACAGATGAACTTGTTCGACAACATGAAGTCACGCTTCACGCGTCAGATTGCTGATATTGAGAAACAGAAAAAAGCTGATGCGTTAAAAGTTGAAGCAGAAAAAGCGGAAGCAAAAGCTAAGACAAAAATCAAAACTGAGACACCGCCAGCCACACCAAAACCAGAGGCCCCTAAAAAAGCTGAAGTAAAGCCTGAGCCCAAGCCCGCGGAAAAACCCGTAAAAATCGAACGCACCCCCGATGGACTTCCTATTATTAAGATTGAGAAGAATTAGTGAAAAGGTAAATGATAGAAAAATACAAAAATATAGTATACTTAACGGCGTGTATAGTTGCTAGCATACTCGCTATTCTGCTTATTATGCTTGATACTGGAAATCATCATAGCCCCGTATTTTCATTTCTAGGGGTTCCATTGTTGTTTATCGCATCAGTTATGTTTGTACAAGTGACGCCTACTAAGCGTCTTTTGATTTACGTCATAGCACCTGCCTTCATATTCTTTGTCGTAGGCTACTATTTTATAAAAGAACTAACTATTGGCATAGACTACGAAGGCCTTGTTCAAATAGCACTTATCATTCCTGCTATCGGACTTACTGTTGGAGCAGTAATTAGGTTTATTTACTTAATATTATTACCTTACCCAACGCTCAAAAGACGTTTAGGAATTTCGCTGATAGCGATGACAATAATAGCATCTATTTACTATTCTTGGCCACTCTTGCGCTATATTCTCATACATAAAGGTTAGGGCTACGACTAGCAGTTTCACCTTTGTAGCTTTCCAACTAAAAACTAAGTGGACTGACTATAATTCGGAGCTTCGCGCGTTAGCGTGATGTCATGAATGTGGCTTTCGCGGAGACCTGCGCCTGTAATGCGGACAAACTCGGCACCTTTTTGCATTTTCTCAATGTCAGCACTGCCTGTATAACCCATAGAGGCTTTGAGCCCACCAACAAGCTGATGCACGACTGCACCTAGTGGACCTTTGAACGGCACACGTCCCTCAACACCCTCGGGTACGAGCTTGAGATTGTCTTCAACCTCGGCTTGAAAATAACGATCCGCCGAACCACGCGCCATGGCGCCCACAGAACCCATGCCACGATATGATTTGTATGAACGCCCTTGATAGAGAATTTCTTCACCGGGGCTTTCTTCAGTGCCGGCAAAGAGTGAGCCTATCATCACGCAATTAGCGCCCGCAGCAATCGCTTTGGCTAAATCACCTGAATTTTTCACGCCACCATCAGCAATCAACGGCACTTTATGTTTTTTGCACACGGCGGCAGCATCCAAAATAGCAGAAAGCTGCGGCACACCCACACCAGCGACAATACGCGTGGTGCAAATAGAACCAGGACCAATACCAACTTTTACACCGTCTACGCCCGCTTTAATCAGCGCTTCTGCACCTGCAGCGGTCGCAACGTTGCCGCCAATAATGTCAACATCTTTAAACTGTTTGCGAATCTCTTTAACCGATTCCAACACACCTTTTGAATGACCATGGGCTGTATCAATCACAATAATGTCTACACCCGCCTCAACCAATGCTGCTGCACGCGCCAGACCATCTTTGCCTGTGCCAACGGCTGCTGCCACACGCAAACGCCCCTGCGAATCTTTTGATGCATTCGGGTGTTGGGCAGCTTTTTCGATATCTTTCACTGTAATCAAGCCAATGCAACGATAGGCTTCGTCAACTACTAGCAATTTCTCGATGCGATGTTGATGCAGCATTTTCTTCGCATCATCAGGTGATGTGCCTTCTTTGACCGTCACCAAATTTTCGCGTGTCATGTAGGAGGCAACACTTGCCTCAAAATCATCTGCAAAACGGACATCGCGGTTGGTGAGGATACCTGTCAGTTTGCCTGACTCCGATTCCGTCACCGGAATACCTGAGATATGATGTGCGCTCATCAGTTCAAGTGCATCTTTAAGCGAGGCTTCTGGTGCAATCGTCACAGGGTTAATCACCATGCCCGACTCAAATTTCTTTACGCGCCTAACTTCGTCCGCCTGCTGCTGAATATCAAGGTTCTTATGAATACAACCAATACCACCCTGCTGCGCCATCGCGATAGCAAGCTTCGCTTCAGTCACCGTATCCATCGCTGAGGAGATAAGCGGGATATTGAGTGTGATGTTGCGGCTGACGCGTGTTTGCGTGTTGGCTGCGGCAGGCAACACATCTGATGCTGCAGGCTTTAGCAACACATCATCAAATGTTAGCGCTTCTTTAATTGTGGGATTCATAAGTCATATTCCTAAGACAGTGTGATATGACACCGCCTTTTAACGAAGAGTTAAAGAAATGTCACCAATATAATGAATATTGGTGACATTTGAATTAGTAGATAAAATATATAACTTTAAATCAGCTGCTATGCAGCATCATCAAAAGCATCTTCCCATGAGCCTGTTGTGGCTGCTTTGGTATATTCAGTCACA